>NZ_JAILWL010000208.1 GCF_025698965.1 Roseibium sp. | reverse complement strand
GGTCAACATCCGGGTGACGGGTTAGCGGGATCGCGCAGTTTTCCGCATCGCCCGTGATCACGGATACGACACCGGATGGAAACCCGGCCTCTTCAACCAATTTGGCGAATTCCAGCATCGGTGCAGGCGCAATTTCCGAGGCCTTCAAAACCACAGAGCACCCCGCTGCAAACGCAGGCCCTAACTTGGTTGCCGTCAGGAACATTTGCGCGTTCCAGGGCACAATCGCTGCGACCACCCCGATAGGCTCGCGCCTGGTGAAAACATGCATTTCAGGCTTGTCAATCGGCAGCACAGCGCCTTCGATCTTGTCGGCAAGGCCTGCGTAATACCGATAATAATCGCCGACATATTTGCTCTGGCTCGAAGTCTCGGCCAGCAACTTGCCGCTGTCCGTAGTCTCAACTTCACCGAGATGCGACGCATGTTCCTCGATCAGCTCTGCAAGGCGGTACAGCAACTTGCCACGCGCCGTCTGGGTCATGTCACGCCAGGCCGGATCGTTCAGAGCACGACGCGCCGCGAAAACGGCACGATCGACATCTTTCGGTGATGCGCATGCAAATGTCGCCCAGTCTGCACCCGTTGCCGGATTTTCAGAGGCCATCTCCTGACCTTCGCTGCCTTCGGTCCAAACACCGTCGATAAATAGCTGATAGTGCTGCATGTCTTCCCCTCAGGCGAATGCCGGCATCACGTCTTCGATAAATCGGCTGAGCGACGCCCGTTTGCGCTCATGGCTCATTCCGCTGTCGATCCAGAATGAATATTCATCATACCCCAGATCCTCATATCGCTTGATCTGGTCGATAACTTCCTGCGCCGTCCCGACCGTCAGGTCCCGGCCGATGTTTTCAGGTGCCATCATGGCATTTCCCGCGATTTCCTCATCCGACAGTTCTGCAATCAATCCCTGGGATACTGGGCGCTTGTTTTGAAACCAGGCTCCGAAGTAGCAATAGAAGCGCGACAACTCGGCCACGCCCTGCTCGACCTCTTCGCTGCTGCCGCCGACAAATGTATGGTGCAACAGCATGACTTTCGGTCTTGGGCCATCGAAGGATGCGCACGCGTCGTTGAAACGTCCCATCAGCGTTTCAATTTCCTCCATTCCCTGCCACAAAGGCGTGACCTGGATATTGAACCCGTTATGCACTCCAAACTCATGGCTGTTCGGATCCCGCGCGGCAATCCAGATCGGAGGACCGTTTTCCTGAAGCGGCTTTGGAGATGATGTGGAGGCGGGAAAGTTGAAAAATTCACCCTCATGGGCATGGTCGCCCTGCCAGAGCTTCCTCAGGAGCGGCGTGGTCTCGCGCATGCGCTGCCCTGCTTCCCAGGCATCCATTCCCGGTAACATCCGTTCATATTCATAGGAATAGGCACCCCGGGCGATGCCAAGTTCGATGCGCCCACCTGTCATTAGGTCCGCCGCAGCAGCTTCCCCGGCAAGCTTGATCGGATGCCAGAAAGGCGCAACGATGGTTCCGGTTCCCAGGCGAACATTCTTGGTGTGATGAGCAAGATCGACCAGAGACAGGAAAGGGTTCGGCGCGATGGTGAATTCCATGCCGTGATGCTCACCTGTCCAGATCGCCCGCATGCCACCCTCATCCGCAATCCGACAAAGCGACAGGAACTCTTCATAGAGCTGATCGTGCGGTTGATCCGGTGTCAGCCGTTCCATATGCGCAAAAAGGGAAAACTCCATCGCTCAAACCCTTTCGGTCAGTCTGTGGGTGCCACCGCGCTCGGCATCACCCAGATAAAGTGAAAAATTCTGAGTTCGGGCTTCCTCGACATAACGCGCCATCATCCTGGCAGTGGTCGATGAAGCGTAAGTCAGCCCGGCAAGGTCGGAGAAGCCGAAGGCTTCCAGGCGACATTTCGGTGCAATCTTTTCAGCCCGCGCCAGCAAATAGGCATAGTGAACACCCTTTTCCGGATCATCGAATACCGAGAACACGGAACCCAGATCAGCCTCGATGCCGCGATCGCCCAGATCGTTTTGCAAGCAGTCCCTGAGCCTGCTGTGATCCGGCACAACACACTCGGGCAACCGATAGCCCTGTGAAGTATGTTCCAGAAGGACAGTCTCATCCGATTTGACGATAGCCCCACCGACATTGCGCCTGGCCGCCGGGTCACGCTCCTGGCGTTCCAGTCCCAGGCTGAAAAACTGACCGCCCCTGTAGCCCAAACCGCGCATTTCGGATTGCGAAAAATCCGTTACTTGCCCCATCAGGATGGAATGGTCGCCAGCAGGTACGATCTGGTGCGTCGCACAGGAAAACGTCGCAATGGCCCCTTCGATCAGCGGAATACCGTAGGCGTCCCGCTTGTGAGCAACCTTCGCAAACCGGTCTCCTTTGAAACCGGCAAATGTATTGGCGGCATGTTCCTGCCCTTCCGCCAGAATGCTCACGCAAAACCTTGTGCAGGATGTGAAAGCCTCGAAACTCGACAGGAATTTGCCAGGGCAAACCAGCAGAAGTGGTGGATCCAGTGACACTGAAGTAAAGGAATTGGCCGTGAACCCGACCGGCTGCCCTGCTTTATCCAGGCAGGTTACAACCGTTACACCGGTCATGAACCGGCCAAAGGCGTCTCGCAGGTTTCTAGGGTCAAGAGCACTCATGTCTGACATCCTTCAACAAATCGCCGAAGTGCCGTGTTGACCTCGCGGGCATGTGTCATCGGCATCATGTGCGCAGCCCCGTCAATCACCTGCACTTGACCCATGGGAGCAAGTTCGGCCATCGCGCGGGACATGGACGGTGTGGAATTCGGTTCCAACTCGCCCGTCAGGAACAACGCGGGACAATTCAAACAACGCAGAGCCTCGTCCGCCGGGCCGTCTTCTTCCGCAAAGACCCTGTAGGCAGTCTGATAACCTTGCGGATTCACGCTCAACAGCCACGCCTTGCAGGCATCGCGCGCAGGCGATGGCTCTCCACCAAACCACCGGGTCAAAGTGGCAGAGGGGTCCGCGATTGAAACCCCATTCAGGCCGGCCGCCCGTTCCTTCACGGCTTGCCAGGCCTCTTCCGAGCGCCGAAAAATCGCATTCAATGCCGCCACACCTTGGACCCTGTTCGAATGACGCGAGGCAAGATCGAGCGCAATCAACGCACCCAAAGAATGTCCGGCAACGACAGTCGGGCGATCCAGCAACCGTGCAAGGCTGTCGCTGTAATCGGCAAGCTTCGCTGGCGACGACAACAAGGAACTGTCACCATGTCCGGGCAAGTCCGGTGCGATAATCTCGAAGTTCTCTGACAACTCTTCGATCTGCGCGTTCCAGGCTTCGGCACGTAACCCGACACCATGAATAAGAAGCAGGCGCGGCCCTTTTCCTGCGGCAATCACCGCAAGCCCACCAAACTCAGACCGCTGCCGGGTTGTCCAGGTCATGGCCCATCTCTTTCAAATCCTGATAGCGGTCGCCGATCCGATGGAACGGCCGCCCCGACGTCGCCCCACCCAGAACAACGACAATCTCGTCGGCACGAGGTGCATCTGGGATCGCGAACTGGATTGTCAGATAATGAGACCGCCGTCCGGCATCGTTCTTGTCCATCAACGGCACCATGATCGGCGCATTGGCCGGTCCTCGTGTGTTGGTAAAAGCCAGATAGGACTTTGCCTCAACAGCCTGCCGATAGTGGTTGCCGAACCGCAGAGTGTGGATCAGACCCGAGGCATGTTCCACTTCGCCGTCAACCCCGACGACTGCGGCTTTGCCATACGCCTCGATCGCCTCTCCACTGCCTGCAAGAGCAATCATTCGCTCTGTCAGCAACGAGCCGAGCACCGGTCCGTAGGCCTGAATTTCGGGTTTCAAATCCTCAACGTAGCGGCCGGCCCAGGGATTTCGGACAATTGCGGCAACCGCAAACATTCGCCAGGGAGTGTCAGCCTTGCGGAAGCCTTCGATCAGTACTTCCTCATCATAAGTCACAATTTTCCTGATCTCAGGAATCATTCCGTCCTCCTTGAAGCCCCTCCAGACTCTCTCAATCACTATCGGGTTGCTTGACTTCACGGACAAACAATAGATTCTGAGGCTCAAGCATTAGCAATACTTATGGGTAACTTGATCATGTCTCCTGCCCTACCGCCGTTGAACTGGTTTCGCGCATTCGAAGCATCGGCCAGAAATCTGAGTTTCACCGCCGCCGGAGAAGAGATCGGCATGACACAGTCTGCCGTCAGCCAGCAGGTGAAGTCCCTGGAAATGCGCCTCGGCGTACCGCTCTTCGAACGTAAGGCCCGCGGTCTCGCCCTGACCGATCACGGCCGCCGCCTGCTGCCTCAAGTCGATGCCGCGCTGGGAACCCTCTCGGCTGCAACCGGAACCTTTTTCACCAACAAACCGAAGGATTTGCTGACGATTTCCGCATCAATCAGCGTGATCGAATGGGTTATTGCACCGCTACTTCCTGATTTCACCACAGCTCACCCGGAAATCGCAGTCCGCTTTATCGGTTCCGTCTGGCCAGATGAGTTCAGCCGCACGGCAGCGGATATCGAAATCCGTTTCGGGTCTCGAAAACAGGCAGGCCCGGAAGCAAAGTTGCTTGGTTCCGACAAACTGATCGCATTGAAATCTCCGTCCCTGGAAGGGAGCATCGAAGACCTGCCTCTTATCGAAGCGGTTGGTATTTCAAGTGGCTGGAAACATCGGGACGACGGCAACGAAACAGCAGGCAGGACGCCTGCCCTTTTTGTGGATTCTTACGGATTGGCGCTGCAACTCGCGATGCACGGTAACGGCATCTGTCTCGTTCACGAACTTTTGGCCGGGCACCCTTTGCAACGGGGGCTTATCGAAAAGATCGGAAAAAACAAGGTGACGGCAAACGAGAGTTACTTTTTGTCCGATAAGGCAAACTCACCTTCGTCGAAAGCTTTCAGTAAATGGATCATTTCGTCAGCTTCGGATCTTCTCCAAGCGACCGTAAATTGAAAAGACATCCGCAAATGGCAAAGGGAAGAAACGCCGCCCATGCGCTCTTCCCTTTGCGTTTTCCCGTATCCGGCCGTCCTGGTTTTTCAACCTTATTCATCTGACGGCTGTTGCTCTCTTTATGCAGCCAGGTTGAGTTTCGCTGCGAGCTTGGTCAACAACACTCTGTTGCGGCTGGTGACTGTTGATCGCTTCCAGCCGTATTTCTCGCATATGTGGCTGAATCTGCCTCCTCCGGCTTTGCACATGATTTCAAACTGCAACGCACGACGTGCATCCAGGTCGTCAACCAAAGCAAACCAGGTCAGTGCCTCTTCCGCCCTTGAGATTTGTGATGGTGGAAACGAACGACAACGCCGAGCGGTCTTGCCTCTATATTCCGGCCAGGCTGCCAGCACGGTTTTCGGACCGTCGCCCTTACCCGCAACGGCAATCACTTCAACAGCTTCGACCAAACGTTCCATGACATCTTCAGGAGTAGAAATATTCATGAAAATAAACCTTTAGGTAGTATTTCGACCTTGCGCTCAAAAGCTGTATCAGCTCACTTGGCAGCTCTTAAGAGAATCAATCGGGGGCAAAATGACGTTCAAAGCCGTGGCAACAGTTTCTGTTGCCTTCCTATCGCTTACTGCGTGTGCCAAGGGTCCAGACGCAATCAAACCGGCCAGCATTCCACTGGCAGCATACACAGGGCAGTCCTGTTCAAACCTTTCGAAAGAACTTGTACTGGAGAAAGACCGCCTTGAAGACTTGGAGGACGCACAACGCAGTGCGCAAGCAGGCGACGCGTTTGGTGTCTTTTTGATCGGAATACCGATCTCGAGTGCGACCGGTGGCGACAAAGAAGGCGACCTTTCGGTTTCGAAAGGCAAAGTGCAGTCCATTGAACTTGCAATGAAGTCAAAGAACTGCCGAACGTCATGATTTGACTTCTTAATTCTCCGCCAGAGCGCCCCCACGAAAGATGCCGGCATCTTAGCGCTCTGGCCAAAAGAGCATAGCCCTAGGAAACAGGCGTCACACTCTTTTCCGGGTTCGTCTCGCATTCCTGCAAATAACCCTGCTCCCAGAAGTCGAAATAATCCGCCTCCCGAGGATACGGATTGTCGGTGAGTGACTTGCCTGCCCGGTAGGCCTCTCCCCCTCGTTCGAAAGCAAATGTCTGAGCTTTCGTCTGATACGTGGTCATGTTTCCCACCCAGTCCACCAAAAAAAGATTTGAAAAAACTGCCCCGAAGCAAACCTGAAAGCTGCGTGCGCCACAACGCATGCGCGCACAACTCGTCCTTAGCCACACAGCTACAGATTGCCGCAGGCAGTGTAACCAACTCACTTTGTCTGACAATAGAATTCAAGCAGCTTTCCCCTGTATTTCTGCGGAAAATCGTCGATCCAACTCATACGAAAGTAGTACAGATAGTGTGATTGTAGGAGCCGATGGATTGAGATCCTTGGCGCTCACGAAGAGTGCCTGCAGATCGAGACGATCAAACTGGGCGACAAAATCCTGACGTGCCACCCATTCAGGTCTTTTTAAAACAACCCAGGAAACGGCCGTGACAACCGGTGCCGACCAGTTCCCTCGGTTCTGCGGCGTGTTGATAAGCCCAAGAACCAGCCGCAAATGATCTGCACCATGCTTCTTCAAAAGCGTTTGACAGGTTTTGCGTGCTTTCGATTGGTGCCGGCCATCGGTCCGCTTCGTATGGTTGACAAAATGCACACCGAATTCTGCAGCAATCCGGTCAACAATGCCTCCTGACGCCATCAGCGACCCTCCTTGTCCAGCTTGATACCTTCCTGCAGCGCCGCAAACTTGGTCTCCGCTCTTTGTCGGGCTGAGAAAAAAATTTGTTTCCGTTTTGTTCTGATAGAGTTATCTGAGGATCCCGAGACCTGCTTCCGGTTGTCACGCTGCGCTTTGTCACACTCAGCCCGCACTTTCTCAGGCTTTCCCACACGACTTTTTTGTTCTCGCTTCAATTCCTTCAATTCCAAAGTCAGCAAACGGTTTCGTGCCTTTTCCAAAGCATATTCTTCTTCCAATCGAGCGCTTGGCCGCTCTGCCCTGATACGGCATTGAGCCACCCGCGCCCTTGCCTCTTCAATCTGTTCCCTGAACTCGCTCAAAAGATACTCCTTAGACATTTGCATCAGTTTTCCGGGCCATACCCGTTGGCCTCGACCAATCTCTCGCCAGGTAGCGCGTTCCGGATTTCCCGCTCTCTTCAACTCGCCACCTCACGCATCACGTGTTCCTTTCAAATTCACCACTCGAAAATTTGTACGCACTTAACGTACACTTGTCAACGCATCTTTCATACAGTATGACTCTCTGTGAAATTCGCACTAAATCCACAAAAGCATGACCGGAAATTGCATGAATGAGATCCGACAGTCGCTGCATGAGAAGCTACAGGATTTGAAAGAACGATCCGGCCTTTCCCTGCGTGCAATTGCGCGCGAGATGGGATATTCGCAAGCCTCTTCCATTCAAAGATACTTCTCGGTCGACTATCCAGAGACAGGCTTGCCGGCAAATTTCATCAGTAAATTGCTCGCAGTTTTACCGGGCAAAGGGCAGCCGGTCATCACTCGGGACGAAATCCTGGCTCTTGCAGATGGCTCAGTTGCGGAAATACAGCGCAAAGCGCCGGCCCTGCCGAAATCAGGTGTACCGATCGTTGGGGAGGTTGCCGCAGGACTTTGGATGGAAGCCGCATTATTTGAGACAGAAAACGCAGAAGAATCAACGATTTCATACGATGTTCGCTTCCCTGCACAATCCCAGTTTGTGGTCAGGGTGCGCGGGGAATCTCTGAATAAGGTTGCCGCCAATGGCGATCTGCTTTTATGCGTTGACTATCTTGCGGCAGGGATTGTCCCCAAGGAAAACGATCTTGTTCTTGTCGAACGTTCCCGCGACGACGGGATGACCATCGAACGCACGGCGAAGCGCGTTATCAAGATGAACGGTCAATCGGAATTGATGCCTGAATCAAACGACCCTCGGTTCCAGGACACAATCATTTATCGGGAAGGCGACTTTGACCACACAGAGGTCAAGCTCAAAGCCCGGATCGTTATGGTTTTCAAACCTCTTTGAGGGCTTGGCTCTCTCAGATCACCCCCTGCGACACCCAAAGTCTTTTGTCGAAGCGCGATGTAATACGCGTACAACAGTCGCTATTGCTCTTGATTTGTACGCATTGTGCGTATATCTTGATCAAGTGTTTTAGAGGAGACTTTTATGGGTTTGAGTTTCGATACATCTTTCTTCTCCATCATTTGCGAACTCAATGGCGCTCTCTATACCCCGGAATTTGACCTGACTGACATGAGGATTTCTCAAATCATCCAGGACCTGCGCAGCGGACAATTTGAAAACGTTCACGCCATCCTGGAATTCAATCCTGCCGAAGGTTGGTGCAACGATGTAACAAGCGATGTACTGACAGCAGCCTTTGAGGAAGAAACCGACATTAACCCGGAGGTTGAAAATTGGCCAGAATACAGTCGGGAGCGTATTGACGGACAGCGCGCAGGGATCGCATCAAGAGTGGCTGCCTAGGTCATTGTAGATCGGCCGTTCCTTCAAACCAGCCGCGTAGATCGACCGTTCCTCAAACCAGCCGCAGCACGTCCTCGCGTGCCTCGAGCAGTCGCTCGGCCAAAAGGTCTTTCAACCCGCCAAATCTGTTTGCCGGAACCGGCACGGATATCGCGTAAATCAGTCCAACGTGATCCTGAAAGGCAAAACCAGCCGCCGAAATGCCCTCTGTATGCTCGCCAAGATCCCAGGCAAGCCCGGAGACTCTGATATCTTCGATTTCCTTCAGGAAGTCGGACAAGGGCCGAAGGGTCCCACCATTGGACTTGAGTTCCTGCGCTGCAAGCGCCACGACCTTGTCATCCTCCATGAGAGCAAGCGCCGCCTTGCCGTTTGCGGTATCGGTCATTGGAAACACTTCACCGACGGCTGACACGGTTCTCAGACGGTGTGTGCCGACAACCTGATCCACAAACACCATGTGGTCGTCGCGAAAAACCGCAAGATCAACCGTCTCCTTGGTTCGCTTTGCCAGGTCCATCAGCACAGGATGCACAACCTCGGCCATGTTGACGCGGCCCGCGGCTGCAAGTGACTGAATTTCTGAACCGAGCCGTAGGCCCCCTTCAGCCGAAGCCGACATCACCAGACGCTCGGCCAGCAGTGCGTTGACAATTCGCTGTACCGTAGAACGGGGCAGGTGTACGCGTTCCGCAATTTGACCGAGACTCAGGCCGGAATTGTCTTGCTTGAGCACACGTAAAATTTCAGCGGCTCGCGAAATGACTTGAACACCTTGATTTGATTGAATTTTCTTCTCAAGCCCCATTGCTCAAACCACTTCATATCAAAATTGAGGCGTCGTTTTGGGACGCCCGTACCGATCTCGCTCGCTCAGCATATAGGCCAATTCGGCCAGTCTGTCGAGAATTGCACTTGACCACTATACGATGCAGATGTACCGTTTAGCAATACAGTGATACACTTGATCAATCCAATGGGAGGATCACATATGTCCGTGACTATTCGCGGGATCGAGTTTCAGGAAAACTTGAACAACGATATGGGACTTGAGTTTTACAACCTGTCCCACAGATACGGTTTTCAGTGCCCGAACTGGCCTTACTTCCAGGACGTACAGATCGACCGGAAGCACTACATGGCCAAGTCCGGTGTTCTGTCTCAGACCATCACCACGACAATGCATGTGACGACCCATATCGATGCACCTGCACACGTGGTTCCCGGCACGCCTTTCATCGACGAGGTACCGCTGCCGCATTTCTTCGGTTCCGGCCTTGTCGTCTCGATTCCGAAGAAAAAGTGGGAATCGATCACCGCAGACGATCTGGAAAAAGCCTGCGGTCACGCGATCCGCAAAAACGATGTTCTGATCATCAATACCGGCTGGCATAAACAGTACGAAGACGGCGATTATTTCGCCTATTGCCCAGGCCTTGTCTCTTCCGCGGCTGACTGGATGGTGGAAAAAGGTGTCAAGGTGGTTGGTCATGACACCCAGGCCAATGACCACCCGCTGGCAACCGCAATCGGCCCACAGCGTAACGGTCCGATTCTGCCGCATCTGGAAGCAGAATATAAGGAATGGTCCGGCGGCCGTGACTGGAAAGACGATTTTCCGGAGTGGGAGCCGGTTCACAACACACTCTTCTCCAACGGCATTCTCGGCATCGAAAATGTAGGCGGCGACCTGGATGCCGTCACCGGCAAGCGGTGCACATTTGCGTTCTTCCCCTGGAACTGGGACCGCGGCGACGGCTGCATCATCCGCCTTGTCGCAATGGTCGACCGCGGACAGAAGTACCGCATCGAGGCAGGCGAAACCTTTTAAGAAACGGTTGGACCGCCCGTCAAACGGCGGTCCTTCATGCAGCGTCTGGGAGAGAGCAATGCATGTGAAGCGTTTTGAAGACGCACAACCTTATGTGGCACCAAATCACCGCGAAGTAACCGGCTTGCGATTGCAGGGCTTTGAAGAAGGTGGACCGAGAAATCAATGGGTTGGACTGAGCCAGTTCCTTCCAGGTGGAGGAGCGGGACCGGACGCCACCCCATTTGAAAAAGTCTACGTCGTTCTCGAAGGTGAAATGACCGTCATGACTGAGGGCGAAGAAACGGTTCTTGGGAAATACGACAGTTGCACGATTGCCCCCGGTGAAAACCGGACCATCGAAAATCGCAGCAACCACGTCTGCGCGATGTTGGTCATCATGCCTTATCCACCGGAGGCAAACTGATGTCTGATATTTGGACCGATCCGCTCTCGCTGTTTGATGTCAAAGGCAAGGTCGCCCTTGTGACCGGTGCCTCCGGCGCCTTCGGTGCTGTCGCCGTAAAAGCGCTG
>NZ_JAILWL010000207.1 GCF_025698965.1 Roseibium sp. | reverse complement strand
TGTGCAGATCATCGGCAGAACGATCTTCAACGCGCCTGTGACCGGTTATATCGACCTTGTCGAACTCTCCATGGCGAGCATGGCATTTCTTGGAGCGGCCTATTGCCAGCGGCTCGGTGCCCATATTCGCATGGAACTTCTGATCGGTCGTTTTCACGGGCGCGTATTGTGGTTCCTCGAAATTTTCGGAACGCTGGTAGGTATGGGAATTCTGGCGGTGCTGATCTGGTTCAGCGCCGAACACTTCTGGCGCGCCTACACCCTTGGCGACACGACAATCGATGCCGAATTTCCGGTTTGGCCTTCAAAGCTGCTGGTTCCGGTTGCGTTTTCGATCTGGTGGCTGCGGTTATTGGTACAGCTTTGGGGGGCGGTGAGGCTTGCTGTCAATCCGTCGGCAACTCCGGTAGGGGTCGCGGTCATCAAGGATGCCGCGGAACACGCTCAGGACGAAATGCATGAGGCAATGGCCGACGACGTAGATCCGTCGGATCCCTCTGAAAACGGAGGCCGGTCATGATCCTCGGTATTGGATTTTCCGATCCGCTTCTCGTCGGCATCATCGCTCTGGCGTTGTTGCTCTGCCTCGTCATCGTCGGCGTTCGTGTCGTCTTCGCTGCAGCGGTTGTTGGATTGCTCGGACTGATCGAGTTACTCGGTTGGACAGGAGCTGCCGGGATTGTCGGAACAGTGCCCCACTCCAAATCATCCACCTATGCTCTCAGTGTTTTGCCGATGTTCATCTTTATCGGCTTTCTCGCCTTCCATGCCGGAATGACGCGCCAACTCTTCGTCGCGGCAAGACATTGGCTTGGTTGGCTGCCGGGCGGCCTTGCCGTGGCAACGGTTCTGGCCACAGCCGGATTCGCCGCCGTATCGGGAGCATCAACCGCAACGTCCGCGGTTTTCGCGCGTGTGGCGATCCCGGAGATGCTTCGCTACGGTTATGACAAGAAGCTCGCTGCCGGTGTGGTTGCCGCAGGTGGAACTCTGGCAACGCTCATTCCACCATCGGCGATCATTGTTATCTACGCGATCATCGTTGAAGAATCCGTTGGCAGGCTTTTGCTGGCTGGTTTTCTTCCGGGCCTCTTTTCTGCAGTCGTGTATGGCTCCATCATTGTAGTTTGGGCAAAGTTCCGGCCCGAGCAGGCACCAAGTGTTCCAGGGTCGTCCTGGAAGGAGCGGTTTGAATCTCTACCCGGGGTTTCACCGGTGCTGCTCGTTGTCTTGATCATCATTTCTGCCATTTACGGTGGCTGGGCAACTCCGACGGAGGCTGGAGCGCTTGGAGCTGCCGTTGTCTTCGTTCTGGCGCTGTTGAAAGGGGCAGGGGTCAAAACCATCAGGAATTCGCTGATGGAAAGCGCAAAGCTCACGGCGATGATCTTCGCGCTGATCTGGGGCGTCTTGATTTTTGTTCGGTTCCTCGGGTTTTCAGGGATACCCGAAGCCTTCACGTCCTGGATTGTCGGGCTTGAGATGTCACCGATGATGATCATGATCATGATCCTTCTGGCCTACGCAGTGCTGGGCATGTTCATGGATGCCATCGGGATGCTTCTGCTCACGCTGCCTGTGGTCTATCCGGCGGTCATTGCGCTTGGTTTCGATTCCATCTGGTTCGGTATCATTGTGGTCAAGATGGCCGAAGTCTGCCTGATCACGCCGCCAATCGGATTGAACTGCTTTGTCGTGAATGCGGTGCGGCCGGACATATCACTGCCGCAGGTCTTCAAGGGTATTACATTGTTTTTCGTGGCCGATGTGTTGACCATTATTGGTCTGCTCATGTTTCCGGAAATCGTTACAATTCTCCCCGATTTGTTGAACTAGAAAGGACGGGTGTATGCGCCTACAGGTGAGTTTGCCTCTGGCTGAGGCGAATTTGATCGCAGATGAAGCGCTGCGACTCGGGCGGGAGGAAGAACTCCTGCCGCTCACGGTTGTGATCCTGGATGCCGGGGGCAAGCTGGTGGTATCCAAATGTGAGGACGGTTCCGGAATCATGCGGTTTGATGTGGCTTATGGCAAGGCCTGGGGCGCGCTCGGTATGGGGATCTCCAGCCGTCTCATCCGGGACCGGTTGTCATCGCGACCAACGTTCCAGTCTGCTTTGGCAACTGCCTCGCATGGCAGATTGATCCCTGTCCCCGGTGGTGTGCTCGTTCGCAATGCCGACAACATTACAATCGGCGCGGTCGGCATCAGCGGAGATACGTCCGACAAGGACGAATACTGTGCCATCGAAGCGATCAGAATATCGGGTCTTTTGTCCGAACCGGCGGAACCTGCACCAGACTGGCGCGCCTCATCCCTGTCGGATCACTATCCCGACTAAATCAGCAATACTGGTGAAATGACGAAACCCGGTACAGATACAATGTGCCGGGTTTTTTCCATGTCCGACTGCCATCACCACTGGGTCACACCCACAGAAAATGGGCGGTTATCGGACCTCAGACCTTACCAATTCGAAGGCACTAGAAATCGACAGGGACATCAAAATAAGTCGTGGTCGTCTGCCTACGTTCACGGAGCCGGTCCTCCTCCGAGAGGACGTTGATCGTCGACTTTCCCTTATACTTCAGAGGCAGCAACATGAGACGAATGAAGGCCGATTCAGCAAAGCTGTTGCCGGCTGTCGCCTTTACGGGTGTGTTTTCCGCTTCAAACCAACTGTCTCCCGCTTGCACCGTTTTCGCATGATCATCCGGCTGTAATCGAAGTTGGCCCTTTAACAGATAGCGGAAGCCGGGACCAGGATGAACGTGACGCCAGGCAGAGGCTCCCGGTGGGAACGAGACCTTGTCGAGACGCAGCAACATCACCGGAGAATGAACTTCGACGGTCTCACTCATGAGTACACAAGACCGTTCAGCGAGGGGGACGGGGGATTGGCCGACCGTGAAGCGGATCAGGTCAACCGTTTCGCAAGCGGCACCTAACGAGCCCGAACGGTCGAGCAGATATCCGGTCTGGGCCGATAACTTGCATCCGTTGTAGCTGGCCTCGACCTTGAGCGGCCACACTGCGGTGTAAGGCGCGGAAAGGTGCAGGAATTCACCCGGACCAAGAGTGTCGTGGACGAGCGACATGTTTAATTCTGGCATTACCGGAACTTCTGATTTGCGTGATCTCAAGCAGCATCGACCAACTGAAGTCCGTGTTCTCACAAGCAACGTTCAATCAGGAGAGACCAGCTTGAAGCGTACATGGACACAGTAAAATCGATATGATAAAAAATATCGATAAAAATGTTGAAAGACAACAAATATCGTCTATCCTGAAAAAAATATATGGGAGGATAATCATGTTCAATATCTTGAAGACAACAGGCTTGGCAGTCGGTTTGCTTGTTTCTGCGAGTTTTGCGCAGGCGGAGGAATTGCGTATCGGTACTGCCAGTCTGGGCGGAGCGTTCTATCCGATGGGGCAGAGCATCTCGAATCTCGTCAACAAATATGCCGGTGAAGACATCTCCATGGTGCCAGTTGTCACTGGCGGTTCAGTTCAAAATCCAAGACTTGTTGATAGCGGTGAAGTCGAGATTGCAATCACCAACAACAACCTGGCTGTTCTGGCTGTCAACGGTAAGGGCCCCTATAAAAGCGGTCCGATTGACATGAGTGCGGTTGCCGCGCTTCACCCAAGTGTGCTGCATATGATCGTGCCGGAAAATTCCGACATTCAGACGATTGAGGACCTGAAAGGCAAACGTGTCGCGGTCGGTCCGGCCGGCGGTGGTACGCTGGGGTTCATGAATTTCCTACTGCCGCTTCATGATATGTCGATGGATGACATAGTACCGAGTTTCCTGTCCTACTCCGACGGCTTCAGCCAGCTGAGCGATGGCAATGTCGATGCGGCATTTGCACTTTCCGGCTATCCGGCCGGTGCCGTGATGCAGGCAGCAGCTGGCAACAAGCTGAGGTTTATTTCGTTCTCCGATGGAATGCTGGACAAGGCGCTAGAGAAAAACGGTGCCTTCAAGGCAGTCGAAATTCCGGCCGATGTCTACGGTACGGAAGAATCAGGCACAGTCATTGGCGTCAACAACATGTTGATCGCGCCGAATTCTCTCTCACCTGATGTCGTTGAGAAAATCGTGGCATCGGTCTTCGATCATCTGGAGGAATTTCAGGCAGAGAATGCAAACGCGAAGCAGATCGATCCAGCGAATTCTCTGTCCCTGGCAATTCCGCTGCATGAAGGCGCAGCGCGCTACTTCAACAAGTAAGACCTCAATCGAATGAAACGCCTTGCGAGCCCGCTAACCGGGCTCGCGAGCCGTGGTGAAAAGAGGCAGACCTGTGCCTGGTAAATCTAGTGAGTTTCCGTTGCTGACGAAGCAGAATATTATTCTGATGGCCGCGTTCGGCCTTGGGGTGTTTCATCTTGCGGTCGTTTCCGGAGTGATTGCGATTTCAACCATGCCCTTGCGGCTGGTTCACGTCGCCATGGCCTTTTCGCTTCTGTTTGCGTTGAAGCCGGCATCGGCAAACCTGAAAAATACCAAGACGGATTTCGTCCTTTCAACTGTGCTGATTACCGCAGTTCTGGCGGCAAGCCTTTGGTTGATCTGGCGTTGGAAAGCCATTGCATTTAGCGGCGGATTGACGACTGAAGGCGACTTTTATGCCGGAGCTGTCATTTTGCTGCTGGTTTTCGAGGCAGCGCGCCGGGGCATTGGACTGATACTCGCCTGCATCACACTGGTCTTTTTCTTCTATCCGTTCATCAGTCCGTTTCTTCCGGGAATCTTGAATGGCAGGGGCTATAGCCTGGAGCGCATGGTCATCTTCCTGACCACCGATACGCAGGGTGTTTACGGAATTCCGATCGGGGTGGCGGCCACCTACATCATCGTCTTCACCATTTTCGGGGCCATGTTGTCGCGGTTTGGTGCAGGTGACTTTTTCTTCGAAATCTCGATACGCCTGACACGAGGCCTCAGGGCCGCGAGTGCAAAATCCGCGGTGCTGTTTTCCACGCTGATCGGCATGGTTTCGGGTTCTGCGGCAGGAAATGTCGCGGTAACGGGTACCGTAACAATTCCGATCATGAAGCGGGAAGGTTATGAGCCACATCAGGCCGGAGCCATCGAGGCGGTCGCGTCGACTGGCGGGCAATTGATGCCACCGGTCATGGGCGCAGCCGCGTTTATCATGGCGGAGATTGTCGGTGTTCCCTACACGAGCGTGATGGCAGTCGCCATTCTCCCGGCGCTCCTGTTTTTCGGATCGGCGTTTTTTGTCGTCCACTTTCAGGCGGTGAAGTCCGGCATTGAGCCGAACACCGCCGACAAAAGTGATGGCCGGCCGCTTTCAGCGGTTCTGATCCAGGGGATGCCGTTTATCGGCGCATTCGCGATCCTGCTGGGTCTGATGCTTGCAGGCTTTTCACCCTTCAAGGCGTCGCTTTGGGCGATGGCTGTCCTGATCGGTCTCGATGTCGTAAAGACCCGGCGGGTTGACCTTGAGCTCTTCAAGAGGATCGGCGGCAGCATTGCGGAAGGCTCGCGCAATGTCATTACGATCTCGGCTGCCTGTGCCGCTGCCGGCGTGATTTCCGGCACTTTGGGGATCACCGGTCTTGGCTCCAAGATAGCGCTTCTGATTGATGTCGCTTCGAATGGCCAGTTAATCCTTGCACTCGTTTTCACGATGATCGCATCCATCATTTTGGGAATGGGTTTGCCGACAACCGCTGCTTATCTGATCCTGGCAACGGTGGTTGCTCCTGCGCTGGTCAAGTTCGGAGTGCCGATGCTGACGGCTCATTTCTTTGTGTTCTATTATGGCTGTATCTCAACCATCACACCCCCGGTTGCGTTGGCCTCCTATGTCGCCGGTGGCATCGCCGGTGCCGACGTCAACAAAGTCGGCTGGACGGCGGCTTCCTACGCCACCACCAGCTTCGTTCTGCCGTTTGCGCTTGTCTTCGGACCTGGCCTGCTGATGCAGGGAGATATCCTGGCAAATCTGGTTGCCGTGGTGACCGGCTTCGCGGGAGTGGGGGCCGTGGCCGCGGGAGTTGTCGGCAGTGTTTTCTCGCCGCTCTCCTGGTTGAACCGCGTCTTTGCGCTGGCCGGAGGATTGTGCCTGCTCATTCAATTTTGGCCGACTGCGATCGTCGGTGGAGTTCTGCTGGGATGGGTTCTGTTTCAGCAATTCAACAGCAGACAAGTTTCGATTAGATCCTGAAAACAACTGGAAAAAAAATGGCAAGAGAATTCAGACGCGTCGTAACCGGTCATGATGAAAACGGGATCGCAATTGTGGAAAGCGACGCGATTGCGACCCATCGGCTTCAACGCCCAAATCGGCCCGGTGTGACGTTGACCAATTTCTGGCTCTCCGATGGTACTCCTGCGGAATATGACGGTGCTACTGAAACCTGCGAGGGGCCTTTCATCCTGCATCCTCCGAAAAACGGCAGTGTTTTTCGTGTGGTCGAATTTATGCCGGAAGATCCGGAAGTGATGGCGACACTGGACGGCAAGGCCGCGTTCGCGGAAATGGGAGCGGGAGCCAACATCGTCGAAGGTGCCCGACATCCGTTCATGCATCGTACCGACAGCGTCGATTATGCAATCATCCTGACCGGTGAGATCTATATGCTGATGGATGAAGAAGATGTGCTTTTGAAAGCGGGAGACGTGATTGTTCAACGCGGTACCAACCACGCCTGGTCCAATCGTGGCACCGAACCATGTTCCATTGCCTTCGTTCTGGTGGACGGGGTGACCACGCGCGCGGAAGACCAGAAGGGAATTCCACGACGCTGACATGATTTGCTGCATGATTGGTGAGGGAAAGGGGCCGTTGATAGGATTTCCCGTTTCCGGAATATTGCTGAAGAGGAGGAATAACGTGATGCGATACAGTGGATTCGTTTCGGCTTTCCTTTCCTGCCTTGTTGTTATTCCAGCATTTGCCGAAGCGCCGAAAATTCAGACACCGGTCCCCGTGATTTTTCTCGCTGACAATCTGGACGAGGCGGATCAGCTTGGCTGGTGCATCGACACTTTGGGGCGCGGATTTGCCGAAAACCTGCAGGCACATTCCTGCAAACCGCAAGGTGGAGACGTGCAATTTTCCTACAACGCCGAAACCAAACAAATTACCTCGGTGGAGTTTGCAGGAAAATGTATGGAATTGATTGCACCGGACGACCCGAAGATTGCCTTTGGTCTGAGGGACTGCGCTGCGAGCCTGCCGATGCAGCAGTTTTTGTTTGATCAGGGAACCGGGCGCATCACGCCTACCAGTTCGCCGGAAAGCTGTGTCGCTGCGGGTGAGGCGAGCCGGCAAGCCGGTCCCTTCATGTCGCGTGATCTCGTTCTTTCCCCTTGTGACGATACATCGCCGGAGCTGATCACCTGGCTCGAATTAAAGTAATTGCTTGATCAGATAACGGGCCCCAATTTCGTGATTGTCGCCGAGGGTGACCTACTTTTGCGCCGTAGCGGTCTGATAGCAAAACACGATCAAAATGCCTTTCAGCATGCTTCCCGGTTGCAGCTGTCTGTCTGACGCAGCGTTTTCATGTGCGCGGCGGCGCATTTGTCTGAAAGTAGTCCTGGCTGTGCTTGGTCGTTTGGTTATCGGGCACAGGGGGGAGACGGTTTACGGGACGGGTTCATTGATGAACGGAAGGGGAAATCACCCGCTTTGCCGTCTTCCGATACACGATCTCAATTGCAAACGAAGATACGATCATGCCTGCCAGGATCAACAGATGATAGCGCGTTGTTTCAACCCGCCAAACCTGCCAGCAAAGCGCAAGCAATGCGAGCGCGCATGCCGCCATTCCGATGATTGAAATCCATGCGCGACTGCCGGTGTCCTTTGCGCGCCTGACATTGGCGTGGTTGACGGCGAAGAAAATGAGCAGAAATCCCGCGCTGCCCATTGTTGCGATTGCGTTGAGAGGCAGGAATACGACCAGAAGAAGCGATGCGGCAGCAAACACAAACATGCCTTCCAGAGGCTGGCCCTTGATATTGCGTTCCAATTCCTTCGGCAGTTCACCGGATTTGGCAATGGTGTAGGTCAGGCGACCGGCACCATAGAAGGTTGCGTTGATGGCAGAGGTCGTTGCCAGCAATGCGGCAATGGTCACAATCACACCGACGGGGCCAAGAAAATTATGCGCTGCAATCGACAGAACATTGTCTGAGTTTGCTTTGATCTGGTGAAAGTCGAGTTGTCCCAAGACTACAACCGCGATCAGCACATACAATAGGATTGCGATCAAAACTCCACCTAAATATGCAATCGGCAAAGCCTTCTTCGGGTTTTTGACGTCTTTGCCGGCATTCGCGATCAGCTCGAACCCTTCGTAATTCAGAAAGATGATCATCGCACCGGCAACAAGTTCGATCGGAGGCACGTAGTCGGATGGTGTCATCCGGCTCCAGTCCACTGGAATTGTCAGCCCGGCAACAATGAAAACCAGGAGCAACACCATCTTTCCGGCGTTGAAAAAGTTCTCGGATCGTATGACCAATTGTGTGCCAAACAGATTGATGATGACGAGCGTGATCAGCAGTCCACTGGCAAGGGCTCGCGTTAGGAAGGAAGAATGTTCAAAGGGCAGCAGAACACTCGCATAGCTGCCAAAAGCATATGCATATACGGCAAGAAGAACCATATAGCTCATCGACAAGAGAATATTCAACGCGCCGGAAAATACGCCTTCGCCGAACCCTTTAATCAAAAAGGTCACGGTGCCGCCTTCACTTGGATATGTCAGCGTCATGCGCAGGTAGGAGTAGCTTGTCAGCAAGGCGACGATACCGGCAACGATGAACGCGATTGGAGCTGCGCCGCGTGTCAGCTCGATTGTCAGACCGGTGACGGCAAATATACCACCGCCAACCATGCCGCCTATGCCGATCGAAAGCGCGGAAAACGTCCCGATTTTTGCGTTTTCTGTACCCGGCACCCATAACCTCGTTTTCTCGGCACCAGAACCAGTCTTGCTGGCCCGTTCACACCTGTTGAGATGTCGATTCTCTCAGCATCAATTATTCGGCCGACAATTCCAGAAATTTTTTATCAGACAAGTACCTGTTCGACACTCTGAGATCCCTTGTTCGGTCTGTGATCTGGGATATCTGACCACCAGGAAGGATTGACGTATGCGCTCAGCGGCAAAGCGGCAGCATGGAGTCTGGCCACGGCTTGCTTTTTTTGGTTCAGATATCTTCGAGCTACTTATCTGCTTCACTGTAGATGAGGATACTAGCTGAAAACTTTCCAGTGTTTTTCAGGCGACGAACGTCCGCTTCCGGTAGCCACAGTGCGACAGTTGCCAGCGCAAACGAAGTCTGGTGTGGGCTGCTTGACTGAAACCAAAAAAAGTCATGCCTGAAACGTGACCTTCACGAAGGCTGGCGTGTCCGTCAAACAAGTGAACTTCGTGTACATCGAACTGTTCGACAACAGACAATAGCATTATTCGTCCACCAGATACTAAGCGCCCCAATTGGAATTCATTTTTAGCTCTTGGGAAATTGCTGCATTACCTTCACACTAAATCTGTCACAAAACAGGGACGCGTGCCCCATCCAGGAGATTCTAAAATGGCTGGTGTCATCAGGTTGGATCCCCATAACCCCAAAGGGGAAGGCCTGAAAACCTGGGAAGTAATCCCGCCCGACTGGCTGATCGGGCCTGTGCCGGACCAGCGCGGGGTGAAGGCGTTTGAGTACAACGGCCTGTGCATCGGCACTTGGGAAAACCATGGCGGCAGCGCAACGAGCAGCCATCCATACCCGCTGTTTGAGTTCATGCAGATCATCGACGGAGAAGTCACCATCATCGACGAAGCGGGTAAGAAAGATGTCATTCTAGCCGGGCAGGCCTTCTTCCTGCCTCAGGGCTTCAATTGCGCATGGGATATGACGAAGAACTATCGGAAATATTTCATGACCTTCCATAAAGAAGACTATCCGGCAGAGACTGACCAAGCCAAATTGAAATGCATTCGCCTCATTTCAAACCCAACAGACGCTGAGCTGGACGATGTGAGCAGGCTGACCGATAGGCTTGATAGATTGGAACCGCACCAAAGACAAAACCTCGCCTATGAATCGGGCGACGGGCGGATCCAAGTAGGAACACTGGTGTCCGGACCGTGCGAGATCCCCATCACATCATTCAACCGCAACGAATTGATTTGCGTGCAATACGGAACTGTCATTGTGACAAGTCAAAACCACCAGGAAACCTTCACTACTGGTGAGAGTTTTTTCGTACCACTGCATGCGTCGGTCGGTTGGCGTTCGGAAGACGAATTCCGCGCATTTTTCTTTGCGGTGTGGCCGTAGGCAAGAAAGGCGTCCATTGAGCAATGAACAAGATGTCTTCATGACGATTATATTCTTTGGTTGTTCATTGCGAAATCAGCTTACTCTCTTGACGGAAGTCGGTGAAGTCACCGAGGCGCCAGGACTGGCTCTGCAGGCCTCATGCAGGGCGAAAGCTGGTTTCAAGCGGCGCTCAAGGCTCTTGTTTGGGAATTTGGAACACTGGTTCGAGGCATGCGCCAGAAAATGCAAACTCCGTCACTATCTTAAGAACCTTGGCAATCTCATCGCGGTCAAGGTCTAAAGGGGCGAGGTCAGCAAATTTGAAACGACGGGATAAGGTCAAACAAACAACCTACCAGGAATGTCGCTGGCACCAGCGCAAGACAGCTTCATGGCATTATGGCCATCCTGACAAGCCAACACCTCCATTGACCAAGGACCGAACGTGTCCAAAAGCATTTGAAGACGAACAGGTATTTTCCTACAATTTCCTGCGCACAACCACAAAGCAGCGGTACTTTGATGACGGTTCTTGTATTTGGTGGCTCCGGGACAATCGGCCGATTGCTTGTGCCGATGCTTTATGCAAGTGGCACGCAAATCCGGGTTGCAACACGGTCGGAGGAGTTTGCTGCAACTC
>NZ_JAILWL010000206.1 GCF_025698965.1 Roseibium sp. | reverse complement strand
AGTCTAAAGGATTTTCGCGATGGTTACACGGTAGACAGCTTTAAACTATTTTCGGTAATCATGGAATAAACGGTTGCTCGCCGTGTTGTATTGTCAGTCAAGAAAAGGTTGTTTGCTGCATCTCATATTATCAGGTTCGAGCTTTTTTGCTGTTTTCCCTTGTGCTATTAAGTAAATATGACAATATATTTTAGTAAAATGGCAAAATTATGCACTTTTTACGAAATAAAATGACAATCCAGAGGCTTTATTTATTTTGTGAATAGAATTGAAAACTTTAGATATAGTTAATTGACGCACGGGAAATTTACATCACATAGTCTGCGCGGTTTGGGTGGCGTTCGCAAAATGGGGTGTGTGCGTGCTTGTGAGGGGCACCGCACATCGGGATGTGAGGGTTTCTATGCGACCGACAGATTTTGTCAGCACCGTATCCGGTCGAGCGTTGCTTCGCTCATCGGAGGGATTTCCATTGGGCGAGGGGAATCCGGACAGTCGATTTGCAGAAATTTTGTCCGATATCCAGACGCGAATGGCGGAAGTCGCTCGTGGATGGCTGAACGAACGAGTGATCTCCGCCCAGTGGCTGGACCGGCTCGGTGACGATCCCTGGTGGAACCCGCTCTTTCCAACTGATGACGGCGAAGTGGAACCGGAGGGCGATCGGGAAGCACCGGTTACGGTGTCCCGTGAAGAGAGTGAGACAGCTGCAGCAACGGTTGAAGAAGACGGCAGTCCGATGGACGCCGGGGCTCAATCGGTAATTGACATGCTGTTCGAAGCGGCATCGGAAATTGATGCCATGTTCGAAGAGGCAATGGAACGCGTAACAGCAAGTTGGGACAAACCCGAAACCGGGACGATCGGTTCGTTGTTTGACGACCTCTTTATAAACCGACCTGACGGCGAGAACGACATACCGGGACGCTTTGTTGCCGATGATGGGGAAGGTTGGGCACCTGGAGGCTTCGACTGGCCAGACGTTACCGGAGACAGCGACGAAATCCTTCATCATTACACCTGCTCCTGTTTCGGCTGCTCAGGCCAGGAAGACGGGATTGCGCAGAATGAGGTTGGGGGTGTTCCCGCCGGCAGCGTTACCGTTTCAGCGCCGTCACCATTAGGCGATTTGGCGGATTATCTGACCAGCGGTTATTGGGGTGACCGCAATATCAACACTTCGGACGGAACTCTCTCGCATAATCTGGGATCATCCGGAACACGTGCCAATAACGGCGTTCTTTATTTCAATGTGTCCGGCTATTCTTCTGACGGCAATGGTCTGTCTGCGGCAAGGGCAGAACTCGTGCGTGAAGCCTTCAAGCTTTTTGAAGCGACCCTTGGCATCCAGTTTATTGAAACCACCTCGACCAATGACAACGTTGTCGACTTCTTCTTCAGCGACAACAGTTCCGGGGCCTACGCGAACTTCAACTACTATACCAACGGCACGCTTGGGGCGACCTATATCAACGTTGCAAGCAACTGGTCAGGTGGCACATCGACATTCGATGATTATACGCTCCAGACAATCCTTCATGAGATCGGTCATGCACTAGGTCTCGGTCATCAGGGCAATTACAACGGTTCCGCGTCCTATCCGGGCAGCGCGACATTTGAAAACGACAGCTGGCAGGCATCGATGATGTCCTATTTCAGCCAATCGGAAAACTCGTCGATCAATGCCGACTATGAGTTCCTGCAGACACCCATGTCGGTGGACTGGATGGCCTTGGATGACCTGTACGGCAGCCAGGGCTATGGTGTTTCCAATGCATTTGCCGGCGATACCGTCTACGGCTTCAACACCAATGTTTCCGGCAGCGTCAGTCAAATCTGGGCACAATTTGCAACCTATGGCGACCAGACTGCCTATACGATTGTCGATGGCAGCGGCAATGACACCCTGGACCTGTCCGGTTACGGAAACAATTCCGTGATCAATCTGGCCCCGTCCGACAGGTCTGATACCGCGCCGTCAACATCAAGTATTGGTGGGCGTGTCGGCAACTTGACCATCGCAGAAGGCACGATAATCGAAAACGCGATTGGCGGGTCCGGATCGGAGACGTTCTACGGGAACAGCGCCAACAATGTGCTGACCGGCAACGGCGGCAACGACACTTTCCATGACAGTGACGGAGCGGACACGTATTACGGCAATTCCGGCACGGACACCGTGATGTTCAATGGGGACTATTCGGACTATACCTTCTCAGTCAGTGGTTCGTTCCTGCAGGTTATCAATGCGGCAGTCGATCTGGTCTCGAGCACAGTGGAGTGGATCGGTTTTGACGATCAGACCCTGAGCTATCAGGATGTGGTCGATGGATTGTCAGGAAACGCGGCTCCGGTTGCCGTAAACGACAGCTACAGCGTGTCCGAAGACGGCACGGTATCCGGTAACCTGCTCAACAACGACAGCGACGCGAATGGTGATCCGCTAACGGTCGTTCAGGTCAATGGTGTAACAGCTTCCGTTGGCCAGCAGATCAGGTTGTCATCCGGTGCGCTGCTGACGGTCAATGCCAACGGCACATTCGACTATGATCCGAATGGTGCTTTTGACGGTCTGGATGACGGGCAGTCCGATGAAGACAGTTTCACATATCGCATTTCTGACGGTGAGGGCGGGGTCGATGATGCAACTGTTACAATCGACATCAGCGGGGCCACTGACAACGTCGCGCCTGTTGCTGTAAACGACAGCTACAATGTTGCCGAAGACGGCACGGTAGCGGGTAACCTGCTCAACAATGACAGCGACGGGAACAACGATCCGTTGACGGTCGTTCAGGTGAATGGTGTTGCCGCTTCTGTCGGCCAGCAGATCACGTTGTCATCCGGTGCGCTGCTGACGGTGAATGCCAACGGCACGTTCGACTACGATCCGAATGGCGCCTTTAACGGCCTGAACGATGGTCAAGGCGACGAAGACAGCTTCACTTACCGGATTTCAGACGGTGAAGGTGGCTTCGACGATGCAACGGTAACAATCGATATCAATGGTGTCTCAGGCAATGCTGCACCCGTGGCTGTCGGCGACAATTACAACGTGGACGAAGACGGAACCGTTTCAGGTAACCTGCTCAACAACGACAGTGATGCCGACAATGATCCACTGACGATTGTTCAGGTGAACGGGGTGGCGACATCCGTTGGCCAGCAGATCACGCTTTCTTCCGGGGCATTGCTTACGGTCAACGCCAATGGAACATTTGATTATGATCCGAACGGAGCTTTTGACGGCCTGAATGATGAGCAAAGTGATCAGGACAGTTTCACCTACCGGATTTCAGATGGAGAGGGCGGATTTGACGATGCGACGGTGACTATCGACATCGATGGCATTTCACCTCCGGCGCCGGATCCCGACCCCCAACCGGACACGAATGTCGTTATTGACTTTGAAGGCTCGCCCAACGGTGCGTATACAGGCGAAGCAGGACTGGCGATTGATGGAATTGAAGTCATCAGCAGCAATCTTGTTGAAGGGGGCAAGGTCGGTCTGTCCGATGGCTTCTCCATCACAGCCACCGATGGCGACTTCAGCCTCGACAGCCTGCTGCTTCGCTCGCCGCGCGGTCGCGTGCAAATCGAAATCGCAGCCTATGACGATGGCGAGCTTGATGACACAGTGAATGCAACCATCCGTCGCCGAAATGGGGTCTACGAAATCGAACTGGGATCTGAGTTCGATAGCATTGATGAAATCGTGGTGACTGCAAACCGTGATTTTTATATCGACAACATTCAGCTCGTCACCAGTGCCGAGGATCAGCCGGACACCAATACATCTCCGACCGCGGTTGATGATGAATTTGAAGTCGGTGAAAGTGACCAGATTGCCGGTGATCTGCTTCAAAACGACAGCGATCCCGATGGTGACAACCTGACATTGCTCTCGGTGGAAGGGGACGAAGGGGCGGATGTCGAACTGGCGTCAGGCGCAATTGTCTCTTTCAATGAGAACGGCAATTTCAACTACGACCCGAACGGTGCCTTTGATCATCTTCTGGACGGTGAAACAGCGTTCGACAGTTTCGAGTATCTGGTCTCCGACGGGAACGGCGGAACGGATACGGCAACTGCGACCATCACCATCAATGGTGAAGGCGTCGTCCCGACCGGGCCAGAACTTCACGTAATCGGATTTGAGGGCGGCAGCAATGGGCAACCCTTCCTTTCGGAAAATGGTGTTGTGTTCGAAGGGGCGGTTGCAACAAATGCGTCAACCGGAGTTTCTGCTGGCAACCTGGCTGTTCGAAGCGCGGGTCAGAGCGTGTCCTTTTCTCTAGAAAACGGCGGTGACTTTGATTTCGAAGGCGCTGTTCTGACACCGGCTTCTGGTTGGTGGTCCACGATCACAGTGCAAGGCTATGACGACGGAGTGCTAGTCGGCACCGAAAGGGTCACGAGCTGGGGGCGCCGCGAAACCGATTATGACACTAACGACAATATCTTTGATCAGGTCGACGAGGTGGTGATCACCAGCAGCAACGGCATCATAATTGACGAGGCGCAACTGATATTCTGACGGTGGGAGGTCCCGGCCACGGGGCTTGCTCAAACGCGGAGGAGGGGTCTGATATCCGTCCTCCGCGTTTTCTATTGTTTTCCAGTTCCTGATCAATCGGTGGTGCAATGTGACGGTTAAAGCGCATCGTTTCATCCAGGAGCGTTGCGCTGGGACGGTGCCTTGGTGAAGGCTTCCGGCGTTTTAATTGAACCTGAACGGCGTTGATGCTTCGCAGCTTCGGCCCACCAGAAGAGTTGCTTGATCGTTCGGTCAAGATAGGTGTCCCAGTGCCCGGGATCGATACCCTCCAAATAGCTGCCGGTCTCATCGAAAACTTCCTGCGCCTTTGGCACATGGATCATGGCGGAAACGGGCAGGCATCCGAGCTCGGAGAGGAAGGAACGCATGTTGACGGCTGCTCTGGCACCGCCCCATTGGCCTGCGGAATAGGTGACGATCGCGCTGGGTTTATAGGAAAACAACGAGCTGCCAAAATGATTGAGAAGGTGGGCGAGGGTCGGTGACATCGAGTGATTGTATTCCGGGCTCGTCATTACATAGCCGTCGGCCTCGGAGATTTTTCGGGCAAGTTCGTCGAGTTGGTCCGGGGCTTTGCCGCGGGCATAAGAAAAATGCGGTTTAAAGGGGGGCGGCAAATCAATCTGCAGGGGATCGACGGATTCGAAATCGACATGGCTGGCGGAAAGCCGGGTTTCAATCGCCTTCACAACCCGCAGTCCGAGCCGGGCCGGGCGCGGTGGAGTGCTGTCTCTCTCCGAGCCGACGAAAATCAGAAACCGCATACTGAGACCTTTCTTTTTTCGCCCGTGACCATGACGTCAATACTCTGGATCGGCAACCATTGCATACGAGAAGTGGCGTCGGTTCGAAAAAGTGTGACGTGCGTTTTCGCGCTTGGCAGATAGAGAGTGCTGATTTCATAAAAGAAGTTAGAAAACTCAATTATCACTATGAAAAGATTTGATTATATCAGAATAGGGATTTGTGATTTCGGCCACGGTAGTCGAAGCCAGTTTTTGTTGAAATACGGTGTTTGCCGCATCGAGGGCCTGACGAGTAATTTCATTCGCGGCTCTTTCAAGCAAACAGGCAGACGTGTCACCGGAAGGACCCACCGCAAACAATGGTGGTGAGCCGAGTGCCTTGTAGACGTCGGCAAGGGAGATTTCGTCCAGTTGTCTGGAAAGGTACCAGCCGCCGCCATGTCCTTTGGTGGAACTGACGAAACCTGCCTTACGCAATCCGGCCATCATTCGCCGGACAAGGGAAGGGTTGGTTCCGAGCATGGCTCCTATCTGATCCGAGGTTAAGGGGGCTTCGTGCTGCGCGAGGTGCAGTAAAACGTGCAGCACTCTCGGAAGTCGGCTGTCTGTCCGCAATTCAGTCTCCTGTTTGCGGAACTGTAGATCAAATTTAATCACGTTACAAATAAAGATACGTAAGATTGACTCGCTGCATCATGTATCTTTATAAGTTTCATGACTTCACTGAAATTCGGTTCAAAGGCGTTTCCTTCATGTCAATAGCAGTGCTCAACTCCGGTGCGGGAGCGGGAAACAGGCGGGCGGCCGTGGCTGTTCTCTTTCTGGCCGCGTTCATCAACCTTCTTGACGTCACGATCGTAAACCTGGCCTTACCGGCGATCCGCAACGACCTTGGTGCAAGCGAGACGGAGCTGGAGTGGATTCTGGTCATCTACGTCGTGGCGTTTGCGTCAGGATTGCTCCCATTTGGTCGTTTCGGAGATATTTTCGGGCGAAAGCAGGTGTTTATCTGGGGAGTTGCCGGATTTGTGCTGAGTTCTTCAATTTGCGGCATGGCGACTAGTTCCGGAATTCTGATTGCGGCCCGCGGTCTGCAAGGACTGTCGGCGGCCATGATGGTCCCGCAGGTGCTGGCGATTGTGCACGTTCTTTTTCGAACGGAAGAAAGGGGAAGGGTGATTGGGCTTTATGGGGTTGTTAGTGCGCTAGGCGCTGTCTCGGGGCCGGTGAGTGGTGGTGCGATCCTCGCAATCGACTTTGCCGGTTTGAGCTGGCGGCCGATATTTCTCCTCAACATTCCCCTTGGTCTGTTTTCGCTCATCGGGGCGATGCGCTTTGTACCGTCAATCGTGGCTGAGCCTACCCTGAAGCCGGACTGGGCCGGCGCGGTCCTTTTTTTCCTGGCAATCGTCAGTCTGACATTCCCGCTGGTCGAAGGGCGGCATTTGGGGTGGCCCTGGTGGTGTCTGGTTCTGCTTGGGGGCGCAGTCATGCTGGCTGTTGTTTTCCTCAAGCACCAAGCGAACCGCGCATCGCGGGCAATGACACAGTTGCTGCCTATTTGTCTTCTCAAGGACAGGGACTTCGTCTTCGGATTGTCCGTCGTCGTTGCTTTTTTCTCCGGGATAGCCGGCGTGTTTTTCATGCTTGCGATTTTTCTGCAGTCCGGATTTGGCTTTTCCCCTCTAGTCGCCGGGCTCATCATTGCACCACATCCGGTCGGCGCGATGATTGCGTCCTATCTCAGCGGCCGGGTTGGACATCGTTGGCTTGAGTATCGGATTACACTGGGTGCTGCACTACTGGCACTTGGAATGACCGGATTGATGCTTGTCGTTGATGCGGCGGAGAGCAATTTGTCGGGCTGGCGCTTCATGATGCCGCTGTTTGTTGTGGGAACTGGCATGGGAACCGCGGTTCCGGCCTTGTTTCAAAGCGTGCTCTCCCGTGTCTCCGGTCTGGACGCCGGAGCAGGTTCAGGTGTGCTCCAGGCGTTCCAACAGATTGGCATTGCGATTGGTATTGCCGTCATTGGTCAGATCTTTTTCGGTAGTCTGGAAGGGCAAAGAAGCGAAGCAGGGTTTGTCACGGCTGCGCGGACAGCACTTTGGTTTCCGGTTGGCATCTATCTGTTACTGGCGATTGTGTGTTTCTGGTCTGCCCGCCAGTCCCCTGAAAAACCGGCACCTTGAAACAATAAAGCCGCCCCGTTTGCCCGGGGCGGCCTGGTGATTTGTGACTGCCGTCGTGATCAGTCGATCTGTGTCAGCAGTTTGTCGAGACTGGCCTTCGCATCGCCATAGAACATGCGCGTGTTCTCTTTGTAGAAAAGCGGGTTTTCGATGCCGGAATAGCCCGTACCCTGGCCGCGTTTGGAAACAAAAACCTGCTTTGACTTCCATACTTCCAGAACCGGCATGCCGGCGATCGGGGAGTTCGGATCTTCCTGGGCCGCCGGGTTGACGATGTCATTGGACCCGATGACGATTGCGACGTCCGTCTCGGGGAAGTCCTCGTTGATCTCGTCCATTTCCAAAACGATGTCATAAGGCACTTTTGCCTCAGCCAACAGAACGTTCATGTGACCGGGCAAGCGACCCGCAACCGGGTGGATCGCAAAGCGGACGTTCTTGCCCTTGGCCCGCAGGCGCTTGGTCAGCTCGCTGACCGACTGCTGCGCTTGAGCAACTGCCATACCGTAGCCCGGAACGATGATGACGTTGTCAGCGTCCTCCAGTGCAGCAACAACACCGTCCGCATCAATCGCGATCTGCTCGCCGTCGACTTCCATTGCCGGGCCGGTGGTATTGCCGAAGCCGCCGAGGATAACGGAGATGAAGGAACGGTTCATCGCCTTGCACATGATGTAGGACAGGATCGCACCAGAAGAGCCGACCAGAGCACCGACAACGATCAAAAGGTCGTTGCCCAGTGAGAAGCCGATGGCTGCCGCGGCCCAGCCTGAATAGGAGTTCAGCATGGAGACCACAACAGGCATGTCTGCGCCGCCGATACCCATGATCAGGTGATAGCCGATGAAGAAGGCCAGCAGCGTCATGAGGATCAATGTCCAGATGCCCGCCCCATTCAGGAACATGATCAGCAGGATAACGCTGAGTGCGGCAGCGCCTGCGTTCAGCATATGCCCGCCCGGCAGTTTTTCTGCCTTGGAGGTTACTTTGCCGGCCAACTTGCCGAAAGCAACGACAGAGCCGGTGAAGGTAACGGCACCAATGAAAACACCAAGGAAAACCTCGACCTTCAGAATCGACTGTTCGATCGGGGTCTTGTGAGCAAGAATGGCGGCGAAGCCTTCCAGAGCTTCGCGCTCTTCATGCCCCATCGCCAGAACGCGACCCAGTTCGATATAGGCATTGAAGCCGACGAAAACCGCTGCCAGACCCACAAGTGAGTGCATGGCTGCCACAAGCTGTGGCATTTCGGTCATCTGCACCTTTTGTGCGACGTAAAACCCGATGATACCGCCGCCTGCAATCAGGATCAGGGACAGTAGCCAGAGGCCTGAACCAGGACCGATAAGCGTTGCCGCAACCGCCAGTCCCATGCCGACAATGCCGTACCAAACGGCCCGTTTGGCGCTTTCCTGTCCGGATAGGCCACCCAGGGACAGAATGAACAAAACAGCCGCAACAACATAGACGGCAGTCGTGAAACCGAATTCCATCTCTCGGCCTCCTTAGGATTTTTGGAACATGGCGAGCATGCGCCGGGTGACGAGGAAACCGCCGAAGATGTTAATTCCGGCCATAAAGATAGACAGACCTGCCAGAATGATCACCAGAACAGAACCGGAGCCGAGTTGCATCAGCGCGCCAAGGATAATGATCGATGAAATGGCATTGGTCACCGCCATCAAGGGGGTGTGAAGCGAATGGCTGACGTTCCAGATCACCTGGAAGCCAACGAACACGGCCAGCACGAAGACGATGAAATGCTGCATGAAGCTGGCTGGTGCAATTAGGCCGACCAGCAACATGAGAAGGCCGCCAACACCGAGCAGCGTGACGTGTTGTTTTGTTTGCGCTTTGAAAGCCGCCTTTTCCTGCTCAAGCTTTTCTTCCGCAGTCAGCTCTTTCGGCTTTTCCTTGGATTTGGCAGCAATTGCCTGGACTTTGGGCGGTGGGGGCGGGAAGGTAATTTCACCTTCATAAGTGACGGTCGCGCCGCGAATGACGTCGTCTTCCATGTTGTGATTGATCTGGCCGTCTTTTTCAGGCGTCAGATCGGTCATCATGTGACGGATGTTTGTCGCGTAGAGCGTAGAGGATTGCGATGCCATACGAGACGGGAAGTCGGTGTAGCCGACGATGGTGACGCCATTGTCGGTGACAACCTTTTCGTCGGCAACCGTGCCTTCGACATTGCCGCCGCGCTCCGCCGCCAGATCGACAATCACCGAGCCCGGTTTCATGGACTTGACCATGTCTTCCAGCCACAGCTTCGGTGCCGGGCGGTTCGGGATCAGCGCAGTGGTGATGACAATGTCCATCTCCGGAGCAAGTTCGCGGAACTTCGCCAATTGAGCTTCGCGGAACTCGGGAGAAGAAACACTGGCATATCCGCCGGTAGCGGCACCGTCCTGCTGATCTTCTTCAAAATCCAGATAAACGAACTCAGCACCCATGGATTCGACTTGTTCCGCCACTTCCGGGCGCACGTCGAAGGCCAGGGTGACAGCCCCGAGCGAGGTGGATGTTCCGATAGCGGCAAGACCGGCGACACCGGCTCCGACGACCAGAACTTTTGCCGGTGGCACCTTGCCTGCGGCGGTGATCTGGCCGGTGAAGAAGCGGCCGAAATTGTTGCCGGCCTCGATTACAGCCCTGTAGCCGGCAATGTTGGCCATGGAGCTGAGTGCATCCATTTTTTGCGCGCGCGAAATACGCGGCACCATTTCCATGGCGATGACATTGGCGCCTTTTTCCTTCGCCTGTTCCATCCCCTTTTCGTTGCCGCCGGGGTTGAAGAAGGAAATCAGCGTTTTGCCCTTGGTCAGATAGCCCATCTCCTTGTCGTCCGGTTGACGGACTTTGGTGATGATGTCCGATTTTTTCCAAAGACTCGCGGCGGTTTTGACAATCTCAACCCCCGCGTCCTTATAGGATTCGTCTGAAAAACCGGCAGCTTTTCCGGCACCGCTCTGCACAAGGCAAGTATAGCCAAGCTTCTGCAGCTGTTTCGCCGACTCAGGGGTCATTGCCACACGGGCTTCCCCTGGGAAGGTTTCCTTCGGTGTGCCGATCTTAAGGGCTTGTGGCATATGTCGCTCCAAGATGGTGACCAGGAAATGGCCTGAAGATTGAGAGGTCCGGGCAATCAGGTTACAGAACCTGCCTCCATTGCCCGGACCTTGAATGTGTGCAGTGCATATAAAAACGAAAAAAATACTTATGGCAAGGCGTATTTGCCTCGAATTCGCACCGTATATTGAGGTGGAAGACTAAAGTCGAACGACTTAATTTTTAGGAGATCGATCCGTTTGATGTGCGGAAACTTTCAAATCAATTAGATCAGAGAGTAAATACTCAAATGGAATTCAGTTTTAGTATTTTTTTCCAATGAAAAGAAAAATTTATGCGCAGCTGAAGGAAAAAACTATTTTTCCTCGCGCGATGGGGAGCAGAATTTGTTCTGACATC
>NZ_JAILWL010000205.1 GCF_025698965.1 Roseibium sp. | reverse complement strand
GAGCGTTGATGAAGATCTTGTAGCTTTCCGTGCCTTCCTTGAACCAGGCTTCCCGGTCGCTCATCGGTGGAAGCTGCTTGGGTACAAAACCGCCCTTGGCGCCCACGGGAACGATCACCGCGTTTTTCACCTGTTGCGCCTTAACGAGGCCAAGGACCTCGGTCCGGAAATCCTGCGGCCGGTCAGACCAGCGCAGGCCGCCGCGGGCAACCATGCCGAAACGCAGGTGAACACCTTCGACTCGCGGGCAATAAACGAAGATTTCGCGGAAGGGCCGCGGCTGCGGCAGATCGTCGATGCTGCGGCTGTCGATCTTGAACGCAAATGTCGGTTTCGGCTGACCTCTGTCGTCGAGTTGATAGAAGTTGGTGCGCAGAACCGATTCGATCGCATTTTGGAACCGGCGTAGAATGCGGTCATCGTCGAGGCTGGACACGTCTTCCAGATCCGCCGTCAGCTCTCCCTGCAAGCGCTCCGTTCCCAGGTCCCGATCCTTGTCCGTGACGTCGGGATTGAATCGCAGGTGAAACAGCTCCACCAACTTTGCCGCGACGTTCGGATAATTGTTGAGGGTCGACCACATATAGTCTTCCGAAAAACGAATGCCGGCCTGGCGCAGGTATTTCGACAGTGCCCGCACCACGGCGACGTCCCGCCAGGCAAGATCCGCCGTCAGGACGAGGCGGTTGTAACCGTCATTTTCCGCCCTGCCGGTCCAGACGGCCATGAACATGCTTTCAAGCCGCGACTGCAATTGGTCGGTAAAATCAATGATCTCACCGGATCTGGCTTCCAATGTCATCTCGTGAAGATAAGAGAGCGGCGCACCTGCCGGTGTCACCCTGTATGTCCGCTCGTTGATAACCTTGAAGCCCATGTTTTCCAGAAGCGGAACACGTGCCGACAGGGGAATCGGCGAACCGCAATGATAGACTTTCAGCGAGAGCCGGTTGTCCTGGGTGTCCGTGGGGCGATGGAAGGTGATGGTCGTGTCGTGAATATCTGACAGCGTCTCCAGTTTGACGATGTCGAACAGAGCTGATTGGGCGCTGTAAACTTCCTTGTAACCGCCGTGAAAGGACAGGGCGTAGCGGTCGGCCAGCTTACGGGCTTGAGGTGCTGCGAATTCCTTGTTCAGGGCATCGCGCACGCTGTCGGACCAGGAGCGAACCATGTCGGCGACGGCGGCTTCGAGTTCTTCCTTCTCCGGTTTGGGAGTTTCGCCCATGTCGCGGCCGATAATGTAGTGAACCCGTGCAAGCGGGCCTTCCGGATAAGTCACGTACCAGGCAGACAGGCGGCCTTCATAGATATTGGCCAGGTAGGTGCCGATATTGAGACGGACCTCCGTCGAATAGCGATCCCGCGGAACAAAGACCAGAATGGAGACGTAACGGTCGAACCGGTCCGGGCGCGAGAGCACGCGAATACGAGGACGTTCGTCCAGCTGCAGGATCGAAATGGCAAAATCGTAGAGCCGTTCGCGCTCGATCTGAAACAGTTCGTCGCGCGGAAAGGCTTCCAGCACGTTTTTGAGCGCACGTCCGGAGTGACTTTCCGAACCATAGCCGGCGCGGGCCAGAACGCTGGCGACCTTTCGGCGCAGGAACGGAATTGTGCTGGTCGGTTCGGTATAGGCCGTTGATGCAAACAGGCCGACAATGCGTAACTCGCCGACCATGTTTCCGTCTTCGTCGTAAAGCTTGGCGCCGACGTAATCCATGTGAACCCGGCGGTGAACATTGCTCTTCACATTCGCCTTGGCGATGATGAGCGGCTCCGGCTTCATCAGGAATTCGCGAATTTCCGGAGTGATCTGGACGAATTCGGATCCCCGCCGCAGGACACGCACATCCGGATCGGTCAACAGACCCAGGCCAGTGCCTTCATGCGGAGAGAGTTCACCTTCCTCGACACCGCCGTCGAACTTGTATTCGCGCATCCCGAGGAAAATGAAGTTGTCTCTTTCCATCCATTCAAGAAAATGGATCGCTTCCCAAAGCTCGTCGCTGCTGCCCGGGATCTGCGTTGTCTTGTAGGTATCGATTGCTTCCGCAAGACGTTCCTGCATCGGTTTGAAGTCGGTGACCACGGACCGGACCGAGTTCAGCACCGTGTCCAGCCGCAGTCTGAGCGCTTCCCGGGCTTCTTCAGAATCGATACGCGTTACATGAATATGGATCAGGCTTTCTTGCCGGTCCTTGCGCTTTGGCGGTTTCTTGCGGGCAATGGCCGAGTCGAGTTTGCCGTTTTCGTCACGTTCCACGATGAAGATCGGATGAAGGACAAGGTGGACTTCAAGCTTGCTTTCCTGCAATTCGTCCATCACCGAGTCGACCAGGAAAGGCATGTTGTCATTGACGATTTCAATGACGGACAGCCCATTGATCTTTTTGCCCTTCGTCTTGAAGGAGGGATCTGAAATGCTTACCCGGTGCGTTCCCAGCTCATGGTTCTGAAAATGCTGCCACGCTTCGCGGACGAACCCGGTCAGCTCTTCGGCATTGTAGGCAACGAGATCTTCAGCGGCGGCCCTGTCATAAAAGGCTCTGGAGAACTCGGCCAGGGCGGGATCTTTTTCACTCAGGTTTGCGTGGACTGCGTCGATGAGTTTGATTTTCTCGACGTCGTGTTTGTCCGGCATTTTTATCCCCTTTGGGCGATCATAGGTTTGGTTCTATCGCATGGTAGGTCAAAGACCCGTAAAAGAGATTAAAATGGCTTGAGGCAGTGCGTTCTTAAGGTTGGACGCCTGGACGTGGGAGACGGTTTGAGTAGTCCGGTTCCCCGCGTTTCATCAAAAGTGCATGCCAATCAATGCTGACGGAACTTGAAATGACGTCAATACGCAGCTTCGTTGCTCGGGGGTGAGCAGGCAAGAAACGCCAGAATGCTTCCTTGCGGGCTTTTGTCACTTCAATTGCCATCTTAAACTCATCTATAGATCAAGGACCTTCGTTCTTAATTTCCGCGACATAGAAGTTTTCATGACGGGAGGACCAAATTGTCAAGTAAAGTCACGGCCTTGCAAATCGATTCAATTGAAACATTAAGTGATAAAACACAGGCATATTTCGATTTGTGCGAGGAAAAGCTGGGATTGGTGCCCAATGTGCTCAAAGCCTATGCCTTCGACGAAACGAAATTGCGTGCCTTCACGGACATGTATAACGACCTCATGCTGGCGGATTGCGGTCTCTCCAAACTTGAGCGAGAGATGATTGCCGTTGCGGTATCTTCCGTCAATCATTGTTTTTATTGTCTGACGGCACACGGGGCCGCGGTTCGCGAACTTTCAGGTGATCCGGTCCTGGGTGAACTGATGGTGATGAACTATCGGGTCGCAGACTTGAGCGACCGGCAAAGGGCGATGCTCGATTTCGCCATCAAGCTGACCGAAAAGCCGGCAGAGATCCTGGAAAGCGACCGGCAGGCCCTGCGGGACGCAGGGTTCAGCGATCGGGATATCTGGGATATTTCCTCCGTGGCCGCGTTCTTCAACATGACGAACCGGGTGGCTGCGGCAACGGACATGCGGCCCAATGATGAGTATCACTCAATGGCCCGTTGAGCTCTTCTAGCTGTCCGCAGCGGTGACAAGCGATGGAATTGGGTGTATGACGCATCCGATTTCATTCATTCGCTGTTGCGTTCAAGAGGAGAGGAGCGGGCGATGGTTGCGCGCGTATTCATTGATGGTGAAGCTGGCACGACGGGTTTACAGATCCGCGAGCGCCTCGCCATGCGCCGCGATCTTGAGCTGATCTCCATTCCGGATGAGAGCCGGAAAGACCCGGCGGCCCGGGCCGACTATCTCAACAAGGCAGACGTTGCCATTTTGTGTCTGCCCGATGCGGCGGCCAGGGAAAGCGTGGCTCTGATCGAAAACGACACCACACGCGTGATCGATGCTTCCAGCGCCCATCGTGTCGCGGAAAACTGGGCCTATGGCTTTGCGGAAATGGACGCCGATCAGGGTGACATCATCGCGGCCGCGATGCGCGTCGCCAATCCAGGGTGCTGGCCGCAAGGTCTGATTGCCTCCGTCCGCCCATTGATCGCTGCGGATCTGCTGCCGGCTGATTTTCCGATCAACTATCACGGCATTTCCGGTTATTCCGGGGGTGGCAAGGGCATGATTGCGGATTATGAGGACAGGGGCACCAGCGCCAATGTCTTTGCGCCTTATGCGCTGGGCTTCAATCACAAGCATTTGCCGGAAATGACCGAATATGCCTTGCTTGAGACAACGCCGCTGTTCGCGCCAACCGTCGGCAACTACTACAAGGGCATGCTCACGGTCGTACCGCTGAACCTTGGCAAGCTGGACAAGGTGCCGACAGGCGAGCAGCTGCACAATGCGCTAGCGGATCACTTTGCCGGGACTGCAAACGGTTTTGTCGAGGTTGCTCCGCTTGAGGCTCTGGAGCGTTCTGAAGACCTCGACCCGCAGGCCGTCAACGATACCAATCGACTGCGGCTTCACGTTTTTGCCAATGATTCCCGCGCGCAAGCCGCGATCATTGCGGTTTATGACAATCTGGGCAAGGGTGCATCCGGCGCTGCCGTCCAGAATCTCAATCTAATGCTCGGTGTCGATCAGACCACAAGCCTTGCGGCTTGAGGTGAACGGCTTCGGCTGACTTTTCAGGAGAGGGAATAATGGAAAAGTTTGAAACCCTGACCGGTGTTGCGGCACCCATGCCGATCGTGAACATTGACACGGACATGATCATTCCGAAGCAGTTCTTGAAGACGATCAAGCGAACCGGCCTCGGTACGGCGCTGTTTCATGAAATGCGTACTCATGATGATGGCTCCGAGAATGCGGATTTCATTCTGAACAAGGCCGCCTACCGCGACGCCAAGATCCTGATCGCCGGCGACAATTTCGGGTGTGGATCTTCCCGTGAGCATGCTCCCTGGGCACTTCTCGATTACGGGATCCGTTGCGTGATTTCGACATCCTTTGCCGACATCTTCTACAACAACTGTTTCAAGAACGGCATTCTGCCGATTGAAGTTTCCGAAGATGAACTGGAAACCCTGCTGCACGCAGCAGAGCGCGGTTCCAATTTCACTCTGACGATCGATCTGGAAAACCAGGAGATCCAGGGGCTGGAAAGCGGCGACATCGCGTTCAAGATCGACCATTTCCGCAAGCACTGCCTGATGAATGGCCTCGATGACATCGGCCTGACAATGGCCAAATCCGAGCAGATCGACACTTTCGAGGACAAGCTGGGCGAAAGCCGTCCCTGGGTCTGAGTTCCTGCGGAAGCGACCGAGTTAAAAACCCGGCACCGGTGTGCCGGGTTTTTTGTTGTGTGTCTCAGGTCACGCATGTTCGTAGTTTCATAAGCCTCCATTGTTGAGTGAACCTGATAAGGTTGACAAAGTGATCCCTGCCGGGTGTGCAGGGAGGGACCGCGGGGAGGCATAATTCATGGCGATAGCAATCATCGGCCAGGGGATCATGGGTGGGGCCTATGCCCGGAACCTGATCAAGTCGGGTGAACTGGTCCTTGGAGTTGATCCCTCTGCAACAGCAAGAGCCAGCTTGCGGGAAGCCGGTGGCCAGTCGTTCGAAAAGCCGGGCAACTGGATTGCCGACTGTGAGCTGGTCATTCTTTCGGTGGCTTCGCCGCAAGTCCTGGCAGCGGTCTGCGAAACGTTGAAAGAGTTTGTTGTTCCAGGTCAGATCGTCGTTGAAACGGGAACCTTTTCGATAAAGGACAAGGAAGAAGCACGCACGGCTTTGGAAGACAAAGGTGCAATACTTCTTGATTGTCCGGTCAGCGGAACGGGCGCGCAAGCGGCTGAGGGCGACCTGGTCATGATGGCATCAGGTGAGGCGCTGTCGATCGAGACAGTCAGACCATTGCTGGAGAAATTTACCCGGTTGGTGATGAATGCCGGAGCCTTCGGCAACGGTACGCGCATGAAATTCGTCGCCAACCATGCCGTGGCCGTTCATAACACCGCTGCAGCAGAAACCCTGAATTATGCCGATGCACTCGGTCTCGACCGCGAAACAGTCTATCGGATGCTGAGCAGCGGTGCCGGGCAGTCGCGCATGTCCGATCTTCGCATGCCGTTGATGATATCAGGTGGCTATGAACCACCGTCGGCAAGCCTTCGAATGTTCAAAAAAGATCTTGAGATCATTGGAGAAAGCATCGAGATCAACGATGTCTTCGCACCATTGTTCCAGGCCAGCAGTGCCGTTTACAGAACTGCGAATGCGAAACTCCCCGAGACTTTTGACACGGCGGCTGTTTTTGAGGTGTTTCGCGACAAGGACCGCAGCTAGCCTAACCTCCAGCCTCAGGTCTCTTCTTCGGTATCGTTCCTGACCCGCCGCTCGGCGTTGAGCTGTTCAAGCTCCCCCATCTTTTCGCCTATAGGGCGCAACGCGGCGATGGTTTGCTGATATCGGCTGGCGTGTTGCTCGAACAGACGTCTGGCCAGCTCGGGATATTCCTGGATCATGCGTTTGAACAGTGCCCGCCGGATCCGGATGATGCGTACCGGTCCTACGGCTTCTGCCCGGCAGGGGCGTCTGTTTTCGGCAAGTAATGCCGTTTCGCCCAAGAGGGTGCCCTCACCGACCTGGTCCACCTCTTCAAATCCGTCCTGGCTTCTTGTCTTCAGACTGACGGTGCCGCTGGTAATGACAAGGCCGCCGTCAGCGCGTTCGTCCTGGTCGAACAAGCGCTGACCGCCATTGTATTCCATGCCTTCAGCACTAAAGGCGAGCAGCCGCAGCTGATCGTCCTGAAAGTCTGAAAGCAGGGGGATCCGTTTGAGAATCTCTATATCTTGGGCAAGGCTCATGCCCAAGATTTACGCTGATTACCCGTTATGGCACAAGCTTATATCCACCGGCTTCTGTGACCAGAAGTTCGGCATTGGACGGATCGCGTTCGATTTTCTGCCGTAAACGGTAGATGTGGGTTTCAAGCGTGTGGGTGGTAACGCCGGAATTATATCCCCAGACCTCATGTAGAAGCACGTCGCGGGTGACCGGTTTCTCCCCGGCCCGATAAAGGAACTTGAGTATGGAGGTTTCTTTTTCGGTGAGGCGTACTTTTGAGCCTCCATCGTCCTGCATCACTTTGGCAGCAGGGCGGAAGGAATAGCGACCAATGGCGAATGTGGCGTCTTCGCTCTGTTCGTGCTGGCGCAAATGGGCGCGGACCCTGGCAAGCAATACGGCGAATTTGAAAGGTTTGGTGACATAGTCATTGGCACCGGCTTCCAGGCCTAAAATGGTATCGCTGTCGCCGTCATGACCGGTCAGCATAATGATCGGTGCCTTGAAGCCGTTCTTGCGCAGCAGTTTGACCGCTTCCCGGCCGTCAATATCCGGCAAGCCGACATCCATCAGCAACAGATCGACATGTTCGTCCTTGGCAAGGCCGATGCCGGATGTTGCTGAATCCGCCTGGATGGTTTCGAATTCGTCGTAAAGAGAGAGCTGTTCTACCAGCGCTTCACGCAGTTCGTTATCGTCGTCGACAATCAATATAGTGCGGGCGGTCATGGTCGCGGTCCTCGCCAAGTCTCAAAATGATCACGCCAACTTGTGCAATCTACACATGCGTGTTCCTGCCTCTATGTGCGTGGGAAATTCTCGCCATACAAGCCATGGTTCGTCAATTCTTCTTCACGCGGGGTTTAAAGCTGGTTTATCAAAGTTTCTTTTCTTCATTGGTGGACGAGCGTATCCCAAAATGACCCATGATCAAAAACCGGCGGATATCCTTGATGTTCACGCGTTGCCGCGTGACAAAACCAAGGGAATGCTGCGTCTCGGCGAGATCACGGTTCCGTGTGCACTTGGCAGGTCGGGCATCCTGACGAGGAAAAAAGAAGGCGATGGCGGTACCCCGTCAGGCCGGTTCGAATTGCTTCATGTCTACTATCGTCCGGACAAGGGTCTGCCACCTAGGACGCAATTACCTCTCGAACCGCTCACTCCGTTGTCGGCATGGTGTGATGACCCGGGGCACAGGCTCTATAACAGACCGGTCAGGCTGCCGTTTGCAGCAAGTCATGAAAAAATGTGGCGTGACGACCGGCTTTACGACATCGTTGTCGTGCTCGATTGCAACATCAATCCCGTGGTGAAGGGGAAGGGCAGTGCGATCTTCTTTCACGTTGCGCGGGAGGGATACAGCCCGACCGAAGGGTGTGTCGCTGTCGCACCGGAACACATGCGCCTGCTCCTGGCAAGATCAGGTCCAGGCGCGATCATGAATATCCGCACCTGACGCAGTATTGAAGCCTGATTGAACCTGTGGCCGGACTGGTGTGCCGGTCTACTCTTCTTCACTCTGTGGTCTGTAGATTGTGAACGTCCCGCTGATACGCACGGTCGTGCGACCGCCATTGCCGTCTTCCGTATCTGCAGTGCGGACACGGAAGGTGTTTCGCTGAACACTGAAACTTCCATTGACGTTTGCTTCCAGAAAGGTCGCCACTCCGTCGGCGTCGATACTTTGAAGGATCGCAGTGTGTCTCGGATCACCTCTCGACTGGGTTTCTTCCTGCCAGCCATCATCGTTCTCGGTGCGGGTCGTGACCCGGAAATTGCGGAACTGGAAGACGTCACCCGGACGGGCACCGCTCAATTGATCGATTGTGCGCCCCCAATTGTAGGTCGCAGCTGGTTTGTGAAATCCAAGATTTTCAAAGCCGTTATCAACCAGCGTCCAGCACTGGCCGTTTCCTTCCTGGCGGCCGAGCCGTTCGGTCGCAAAGGCTATCAATCGCTGTGCTTGCTGTTCGCTGACGTCAGGCATTTTGAAATTCCTTTCAATATCAATTTCAAATAAGACCTTACGTCAATTCGGCGTAACGCCGATGTAACCGGCGTCACAGCCAGGTGCTTGCTTGGGAATTGTCGGGCAGATGGCGAGGGATCTGGTAATTTGCCAAGAAATCCGCCATATAGAGGCAAATGATCGTGAAACATCGATCAGTTTCCAATCAACCTCAACAGAAGTGCACCGGTATGGCGTCTGAAACCAGACCCTTTTTGAAGATGAATGGTCTCGGCAATGATTTCGTGGTTTGGGATGCGCGGGAGAAACCGCTGCACCTGTCCAATGAAGCCATTGCCAAATTGGGCGACCGGGAAAATGGTATCGGGTTCGACCAGATGATCACTGTTGAGCGTTCGAAACTGGGCGTTGATGCATTCATGCGCATTCACAACCAAAATGGCGGTGAGGTCAGTGCCTGTGGCAACGCGACGCGCTGCATTGGACGTCTCCTGATGGAAGAAGCCGGCAAGGATCTGGTGACCATCGAGACCAGTGCCGGTCTGTTGCACGCCTTCGATGCGCCCGGTCCGAATTGCATCACGGTCGATATGGGGGAGCCTCGCCTGGAGTGGGACCAGATCCCACTTGCTGAAGAGTTTGCCGATACGCGTGCCATTGAGCTGCAGGTCGGGCCGATTGACGATCCGATCCTGCACACGCCGGCTGTCGTCAATATGGGCAACCCGCATGCGATCTTCTGGGTGGATGATGTCGAGGGTTATGAGCTGGAGCGCGTTGGACCGCTACTGGAGCGTCATCCGATCTTCCCGGAATTTGCCAATATTTCCCTGGCGCATGTCTTTGACGAAGACCAGATCCGGGTAAAGGTCTGGGAACGCGGCGTTGGTCTGACGCTGGCCTGCGGGACTGCTGCCTGCGCCGTCGGTGTCGCCGCCGCCCGCGACAGCAAGGCCGGTCGCAGGACCACGATCCATCTGCCGGGCGGCCCGATTGGTATTGAGTGGCGCGAACGTGACAATCATGTCCTGATGACAGGCTTGACCGAGATCGAATTCGAGGGTGAAGTCGATGTCGATACACTCGCCTGGCGCAAGACTGCGGATGGCGATGCGCCGCTGGAGGCCGGAACCGGGTCATGAGTATCGACGTCGTCACATTCGGCTGCCGGCTCAATTCTTATGAGTCGGAAGTGATGAAACGCGAAGCGGAAGCCGCGGGTCTCACGGATGCAATCTTAATCAATACCTGTGCAGTCACAAACGAAGCGGTTCGTCAGGCCCGCCAGGCCGTACGCAAGGCCAAGCGCGATAATCCGGATGCTCGGGTTATTGTGACAGGATGCGCTGCACAGACCGAAACCGAGACCTTCTCATCCATGCAGGAAGTCGACCTGGTGCTCGGGAACACGGAAAAACTTGAGCGCAAGTCCTACCAGGACGTGGTTGCGTTCGGTATTTCAGAAACGGAAAGAGTTCGCGTCAACGACATCATGAGCGTTGAGGAAACCGCAGGACACCTGATTGATGGTCTGACCGGGCGCGCGCGTGCCTTTGTACAGGTTCAGAATGGCTGCGATCACCGCTGCACTTTCTGCATTATTCCCTTCGGGCGCGGAAATTCGCGATCCGTACCGATGGGTGTTGTGATCGATCAGATCAAACGACTGGTTGATAACGGCTATAACGAGATCGTCCTGACCGGTGTCGATATCACTTCCTATGGTGCGGATCTCCCGGGTGCGCCGAAGCTGGGCACATTGACGGCAAAAATCCTGAAGATGGTGCCGGAGCTGAAGCGGCTGCGTCTTTCTTCCATCGATTCCATCGAGGCGGATGACGATCTCATGAGGGTGATTGCCGACGACGGGCGCCTGATGCCACATTTCCACCTGTCGCTGCAGGCCGGTGATGACATGATCCTGAAACGGATGAAGCGACGGCATCTCAGGGCGGACACGATCAGGTTCTGCGAAGAGGTTCGGCACATGCGCCCGGACGTGGTCTTTGGTGCGGATATCATCGCCGGTTTCCCGACAGAAACAGAAGAGATGTTTCTGAACTCCCTGAAGATCGTCGACGAATGCGGCCTGACGCATCTTCATGTATTTCCGTTTTCACCACGTCCCGGGACACCAGCTGCGCGCATGCCGCAGCTGGAGCGGGCCATCGTCAAGGAACGGGGA
>NZ_JAILWL010000204.1 GCF_025698965.1 Roseibium sp. | reverse complement strand
TTCTGACCTATATTGCCGATGTCTCGGTCAACGGTCATCCGGAAACAAAGAACCGTGCACGTCCACCAAAAGACGTCGCGGCACCGGTCGTTCCGGATTTTGGCGATGACAAGCCAGCGGGCACGAAACAGCTGCTCGACGAGCTTGGGCCCAAGGGGTTCGCAGACTGGATGAAGGCGCAAAAGCGTGCGCTGGTGACCGATACGACCATGCGCGATGCGCACCAGTCGTTGCTGGCAACGCGCATGCGGACACATGACATCGTCAACATCGCGGAAGCTTATTCCGCCGGATTGCCGTCGCTGTTTTCACTGGAATGCTGGGGCGGTGCGACGTTTGACGTATCCATGCGTTTTCTGACAGAAAGCCCCTGGGAGCGTCTGCATCACATTCGGGAAAAGGCGCCGAACATTTTGCTGCAAATGCTGCTGCGCGGCTCCAACGGGGTCGGCTACACCAACTATCCGGACAATGTCGTCAAATACTTCGTCCAGCAGGCGGCCGACAACGGCATTGACCTGTTCCGTGTGTTCGACTGCCTCAATTGGGTGGAGAACATGCGCGTCTCCATGGATGCGGTGCAGGAAGCAGGCAAGCTGTGCGAAGGCGTGCTTTGCTATACCGGCGACATGCTTGACAGCGCCCGACCGAAATATGACCTGAAATACTATGTCGGTCTGGCCAAGGAGCTGGAAGCGGCCGGTGCGCATATTCTCGGCATCAAGGACATGGCGGGCCTCTTGAAGCCGGAAGCAGCCAAGATCCTGATCAAGACCTTGAAACAGGAAACCGATCTGCCGATCCATTTCCACACGCACGACACCTCCGGCATTGCCGCGTCGAGCATTCTGGCAGCTGTTGAAGCTGGCGCGGATGCGGTCGATGCTGCCATGGATGCGCTGTCCGGCCTGACGTCGCAGCCTTGCCTTGGTTCCATTGTGGAGGCCTTGCGTGGCAGCGAGCGGGACACGGGCCTCGATGCCAGGACGATCCGGCAGGTTTCCTTCTACTGGGAAGCGGTGCGAACCCAGTACCGGGCTTTTGAAAGCGATCTGCGCTTCGGGGCTTCGGAAGTCTACCTGCACGAAATGCCGGGCGGCCAGTTCACCAACCTGAAGGAACAGGCCCGTTCCCTTGGTCTGGAGACACGCTGGCACGAGGTTGCGCAGGCCTATGCGGACGTCAACATGATGTTCGGCGATATCGTCAAGGTGACGCCTTCCTCCAAGGTTGTCGGTGATATGGCTTTGATGATGGTCAGCCAGGGTCTCAGCGTCGGGGAAGTCGAAGATCCATCCAAGGACGTTGCCTTCCCGGACAGTGTCGTGAAGATGCTGCATGGTGATCTCGGCCAGTCTCCGGGTGGTTGGCCGGCTCCTTTGCAGAAAAAGGTGCTGAAAGGCGAAACGCCTATCACGGTGCGTCCGGGGTCTCTGCTGGATGAGGCAGACCTTGATGCGGAGCGGAAAACCGCCGCCGCCGCGACCGGTCATGACATCAGCGATACCGAGCTTGCCTCCTACCTGATGTACCCGAAGGTCTATACCGATTTCGACAAGGCACAGCAGCAATACGGCCCGACCTCGGTTCTGCCGACACCGGTCTATTTCTACGGTCTTGAGCCAGGTGACGAGATCTTCGTCGACCTGGAGCCGGGCAAGACACTTGTCGTGCGCTGTCAGGCCATTGGCGAGACGGATGAGAAGGGTGAAAAGAAAGTCTTCTTCGAGCTCAATGGCCAGCCACGCAACGTCAAGGTTCCGGACCGGGCCCATGGGGCAACCGGTGCGGCTGCCATGCGCAAGGCAGAAGACGGCAATGCCAATCACGTCGGGGCACCGATGCCAGGCGTGATATCCACCGTCGCGATTGCCGGCGGTCAGGAAGTCAAGGCCGGGGATGTGCTTGTGTCCATTGAAGCCATGAAAATGGAAACGGCCCTTCATGCAGAACGTGACGGCACGGTGAAGGAAGTCCTGGTGTCGCCGGGTTCACAAATTGATGCCAAGGACCTTCTGGTCGTGTTCGAAAGCTGATCGAGCAAAGGTGAGCGGATCGCACATTGCTGCGATCTGCTTTCTAACTATTTGAAACCCTTCAGATTATTATCAGTCATCACGTGATATCACATATGGTCACCGGCCATGTGAATTGAACGCGATCTCCCTTAGGCCGGAAGCTTTTTCCGCCAGGTCTTGAAAAAGACGTTAGCTGAGGGAGAAAACGATGAGGAAGTTACCTTTGTGGCTGGGCGGCGCGGTTGCCTCCCTGGCCTTTTCAACATCTGCGCATGCGGCCTGCGATGTGCAAAAGCCGGGATACGATCTGACAGGTGACGAGGCACAGGCCGTTTACGACTGTCTGAAATCCGATCTGCGGGCAGGCTATCAAAATGGACCGAAGCGTTGGATTCCTGAGGAATTCGTCAAGGATTATCCGGGCTGGACCAAGGCAAGTGCATTTCCGGCCGCGCCCGGATTTCACGGTGGCCGTTTTCTGATGACATATGTGAACTCGATCGGCGCCGACGAATACCTGAAATACAAGCCGGACAATGTCGTCGTGCCGGCCGGCACCAAGCTTGCCAAGGAATCCTTCACGGTCGACGATGACGGCAAGGTCACCAAGGGACCGCTGTTCCTGATGGAAAAGGTGGCTGCCGGAAAATCCCCTGAAACCGGCGACTGGTACTACATGATGGTCGCCTCGAACGGTGCGCCGCAGGCCGTCAACGTGGTCACCGCTTGCAGCGAGTGTCATCTCGGCAATTTCGGCGAGCAGGGCGGTTTCGGTTATCCGGTCGAGGACGCACGGATCAAATAAACCACTCCGCACCGAATTTTGCCGGTGGAGCATGTGACGCTCCACCGGCAAAAACACCAACTTGATTTTGCCGTTTCATCCTCCGGTTGCCTCTGGGGCATCTTTAACGATGCTCTACCGATTCCCGGGAGATTTTGATGAAGCGACTTGGCCTGTGTTTTATCCCTATTCTGTTCCTGAGCCCGACGGCATTTGCATCCGGCAAGACCGTCACTCCGCCTGGCTACAACACTCCAATCCCGGAAGACACTCTGACACCGGACGAGGTCGAGACCCGCTTCGGAACGCCTAAATTCGTTGACGGGCGGCCGACGCCCGAAACCAGCACATTGATGTATGACGTTCTCGGCTTCATGCGGGGTGCCGAATTGATTTTGAATTTCATTCCGGCGACCTCCATCGAAGGCATTCGTCGGGGGCTTACGGAAATCGGGTTGGACTCGGCCAACAAGGTTGCCGTCTTTGAAGACCTGACAGATTCGAATCCTCTGTTTCTGACCGGCAATACCGACACCGTTTACGGCACGACGATCCTGGACCTTCAACGGGACGGTGCCGTCGTCATCGAAGTGCCGAAGGGACAAGGGCCAGCGACCGTCAATGATGCCTATTTCCGCTTTGTCACCGATATAGGCTTCCGGGTCCGGACAAGGGCGCGGGCGGCAAAACCTGATCCTGCCGCCGACTATGACGGCGACCTCGATCCTCCTGTCGGTGGTTATGAAGCCGACGTCGCGGGCGAGACCTATTTCGTGTCGAAGTCGACCAGTTACATCAACTGGTTCATTGCCCTTGATTTCCTATGACCCGCAGACTCGCTCCGAACTCCAGACCGGACAGCCTTTCCCGAGCAAAAACACAAGCGCGACACGCTGACGGCAAACGACGACGGCTCGGTCACGCTCACTTTCGGCCCGCAAGCGCCTGCGGGCAAGGACGCGAACTGGATCCAGACCGTTCCCGGCAAGGGCTGATTCACCATCCTGCGTCTCTACGGCCCTGAAGCAGCCTGGTTCAAAAAGACCTGGCGACCGGGTGAGATCGAGAAGGTGGAGTGATTGGCCGAGTGCTCGTTCCTGAAGTAATGGCGGAGGCTGGACCGGTTAGCGGATGGCAACAGGTCGGCTTCATCGCTTCCAATCATCGACACTCAACCTGTGAATCAGCATTTAGTGTGCAATTATAGATTGTTGTTGGAAAGTGCTCGCGAATCTGCAAACTGCGCGCGAACGCGGTTTCCCGTCAGTGGATGAAGGTTCAGGTTTTTCCCAATGAAATTAGTGTTTTATCTGGCAACCAGTGTCCGTGCTCAGATAGTGACATTCGTGGTGCTTTTTCTCGCTATCAACTATTTTTTCTTGTCGCCGATTGGATCGGTTCTCAACCTTGTCCTGATTTTCACCTATCTCAGGCTGGCGAAGCCGGCTTTGTTTATTCCAGATCTTCTCAAGCTCAATACTTTTGTTACACTGTTTTCCTTTTTCATACTTGCCCTGACTTTGCTCCCCTATGCCGTTTATTTCTCCGGAGCTTACCGCGAATTGAATCCATGCGCTTTGGGTCGACTGAATGTTGGCTGCGCAAACTTTCACCTTCTTTATTTCGGGGACATCGAACCAACACGGAACACCTCTATCGCCTCGATGGTCGTAAGCCTTAGCTACATCCTCAATACGCTTTTGTTTTGCGTTGTGATGCCGGTATTTGTTCATGCAATCAAATATATCATGCAAAATAATGAACTGCTGAAGGAAATTAAATACGTGTTCCGGAAAATATATGCAAACTGGATATTTGGAGTTTTATTAATTGGAAATTTGTTTCGTGTTTTTGAATCAAGTAAATCTGTCCCAAGCTCTGAAAATATATTTGATGTATTGGTTTTTCAAACATTGATCGTTGGTCCTATTAACTACGTGTGTTTAGTTATTGCAACTTTAGGTTTTTATGTGCGATATGGTTCTGCTGCTTTTCCTTCGATGGGAGTTGGGTCGACCTTCTAGGGCCGATCATGTTCAGGCTTGTCTCCAGAGTGGGGTCATATCGGATTTCCTGCCAGTCGACGCTGAAGCCGAGACGTGTGTAGAGACCAAGAGCGCGTGTGTTTCCGGCCTACATCAGGACGATTTCTCTTTCGTCTGATCGATGAAAGGAGCTCTCATGTCTCATGAGGGCTCCTGTCTGTTTTCTTCGTGTATTACTCCGCTGCTTTCAGCTGTCCGTGCTCCACCGGAGCCTCGGCGGTGCCGATCCAGAGGTTGAGGAAGCGGTCGAGCCATTTCTTGACGTCCGGGTCGTAGACGAAGCGGCCGGCGAAGTGGTCGCGGCGGTTCTGGGCGCCGGGGAGTTCCATGCGCGGGGCGCCCTTGGTGGTCCAGCGGACCATCATCTGGTGGGTGAGTTCGGGGTGGAACTGGATGCCATAGGCGGCAGGGCCGACACGGATTGCCTGGTTCGGGTAGGTCGGACCTCCTGCGAGAAGATCCGCGCCCCGTGGCAGGTCGAAGCCTTCCCGGTGCCATTGGTAGACCTTTTTCGGCCAGTCCATCAGGGCCTTGCCGGTTTCGGTCGGGTGCAGCGAGTAGTAGCCGATTTCAACAAGGCTGTCGCGATGGCCCGAGACGGTGCCGCCCAGATGCTTGACCATCATCTGCGCTCCAAGGCAGATGCCCAGAAACGGTTTTTCCTCCGCCAAGGGTACCTTGATCCAGTCGATTTCCTTGTGAACGAAGCCGTCCGGGTCATTGGCGCTCATCGGTCCGCCGAAAATAACGGCACCGGCGTGATGCTCCATCGTATCCGGAAGGGAATCTCCAAAGCGGGGCTTGCGGATATCCAGCTGAAATCCCCGCTTGACCAGTTCCAGGCCGACACGGCCGGGAGACGAGTTCTCCTGATGAAGAATGATCAGGATCTTTGGGCGGTTGTTACCTGGATCGAACTGAAATCTCATAGGATTAATATGAGGGAGGCCTTTGAAAAAATCGACCCCCTGAGCATGGACGTCACCAGAAACCGGTTTGTAGCAGCGGCCTTAGGGTCGATTATTCCTGGTCGTCCGATTCCGGTGCTGTCTGCGCAACCTTGTGGCGCAGGGTCATCCGGTCCCGGGTGGAGACACCCAGAAGCTCCGCAACGCGCCAGATCGTATTGTCCTCGAACTCGTGGACATGCCCATCCGCATAGACGATTTCCCACATCATCTCGACAATGGCGAGACGTTCGGTATCGTCGGTCGTGCGTTTCAGAACCGAAGTGAAGCCGTAAAGATCCACCGCTTCCTCGTCGCGCTGCTTGGCAGCGGAAATGAGCTCAGAGGTTTCCTGATCGGTGAGTTCATAGTGCTTTTGCAATATCTGGCGAAGCTTCTCGCTTTCGCTGTCCTCGATGATACCGTCAATATCAATGAGGTGAAACAAAAGGGCCGCTGCGGCGAGGCGTTTGTCGTCTTCTGCGAAAGTTTTCTTGCCGCTGTCGCCAAAAGTGATTTCGCGAACAAAGCTTTTCAGCGCATTAAGCATATCTGACATTCCTGTGGCTGACCGAATGCCGGTCAAATCTAATTTGTTTCATATTAGTGGGGCCGGAGCCTGGATTGCACCCTATTTTAGAAGGGGGGTAACCTAGCATCAAAGTGTTGATGTCGGTTTTAAGACTTTGATATGAGTACTTAAACTTACATATTGAAGTCAAGTTTTTTGAATCATTCTAAAGTATTGATATTTTTGAATTTATATCTTGACTTTTACCCTCATGAAATGATTTCTCCGACTCTCGTACGGCACTTATCGAGCCGCGACATCATTAGATTTTCGCCTGTAACGGGTCCAAAACTGCAGGCACCTCAGATATTGGGATGGGACAATGAATTCGTTCAAGCTTGGCCTTCTGGCCGCAACCGCTTTGTTTGTAACGCCTGCAATGGCTGCCGCTCCGTCTGACGTTCTGTCGACATACGGCGACATTGCCCAGGCAAAATTCGCAGACTCCGTCGAAACCGCCAAGACGTTGAAAACTGCCATTGACAAGCTGGTCGCGGAGCCGACCGAGGCCAATCTGGAAGCTGCTCGTGCGGCCTGGGTCGAGGCGCGCAACCCTTACCAGCAGACCGAAGCCTACCGGTTTGGCAACGCCATCGTGGATGACTGGGAAGGCAAGGTGAACGCCTGGCCGCTGGACGAAGGCCTGATCGACTATGTCGACGCGTCCTATGGTGATGAGTCTGAAGAAAACGACTTCTATGTTGCCAACGTCATTGCCAATCCGAGCCTCAAGGTCGGTGGCGAGACCATTGATGCAACTGAAATCACCGCCAGTCTGCTGGCGGATACGCTGCAGGAAGCCGGTGAAGTGGAAGCCAATGTTGCGACCGGTTACCATGCTATTGAATTCCTGCTCTGGGGACAGGACCTGAACGGAACCGATGCGGGGGCCGGCAGCCGTCCGGCAACCGACTTCGATCCGGCCAACTGCACCGGTGGAAATTGTGAGCGGCGCGTTCAGTACCTCCAGGCAGTGACCGACCTCCTGATTTCCGATCTGGAAGAAATGGCAGCTGCCTGGGCACCGGGCGGTGCGGCACGCGAAGAACTGGGCGGCAAGGGTGAAAACGGCGGCCTGGCAACCATCCTGACCGGAATGGGCTCCCTGTCTTATGGCGAACTTGCAGGCGAACGCATCAAGCTCGGCCTGATGTTGCACGATCCGGAAGAAGAGCATGACTGCTTCTCCGACAACACGCACCTATCGCATTACAATGACGTTGTCGGCATCCGGAACGTCTATTTCGGTGAGTATCAGAGCCCGCTTGGCAACAATGTTTCCGGCGCGTCTCTTGCAGAGCTCGTTGCAGCCAAGGATGCGGCTCTTGCTGACGAAATGAAAACCAAGCTCGACGCCACGCTGGCCGCATTCGAAGTCATGAAAGCTCGCGCTGAAGGTGGTGAAGCCTATGATCAGATGATCGGTGAGGGCAATGCGGAAGGCAATGCCGTCGTTCAGGCCGCCGTTGACGCACTGGTCGATCAGACGGCTTCGATCGAGCGCGTAGTGAAAGTACTCGAGCTGGATGATATTGCGTTTGAAGGCTCCGACAGTCTCGACAACCCGGGCGCGGTTTTCGAATAAGCAATTCAATGGCATCAGGCGATCATACAGGTCGCCTGATGTTTCCTTCGTTTGCGAATTGGGGCTCGCAGACAACAGTTCAGGATGCGACGAATGGGACTGGCCCCTGTGACCAGCGCCGTTACCGGTGCTTTGTTAAGTTTTTGTTTTGCGACCGGATCCGTCTTTGCAGACGAAGTATTGTCCCATAGGGACGATCTGTCTGAAAAGACAGGGTCAAGGCCGCCGGAGTGCTTCAGCCACCGGTGGGTTTCGAGAAACCGGAACTCTTTGAACCAATGCAGGGCGGGGCGGGGACGTCGAAAAGACGACCCAGCAGAGACGCGTTTTCTCACTCCAACACCAATCTCAATTTTGAAGAACAGCACACCTTCAAGGTTGGCAACGGGCTTTTCAAGAAGCTGTGGGCGTCTTCGCCTTCTTCCACGCAGGCCTCGGACGGGCTGGGGCCGCTCTACAACGCCCGGTCCTGTCAGGGCTGCCACCTGAAAGATGGCCGGGGCCGGCCACCCCGTCCGGGCGACGAAGCCGTTTCGCTGTTTTTGCGGCTTTCCATTCCACCGGAAACCGATGAGCAGAGACAGGCGCTTGCGACAAAGCAGATCCTGTCGGTGCCGGAACCGACCTATGGTGGGCAATTCCAGGCGTTCGCGGTTCCCGGTCTTTCAGGTGAGGGCAAGTTCGATATCGAGTTTGAAGAGATCGAGGTGCCGTTGAACGGCGGCGAGACCGTCGTTCTGCAAAAGCCAATCTACAAGATCCGGGATCTTGGCTTTGGCGAAATGCATCCCGATACGATGGTCTCGCCGCGCGTTGCCCCGCCGATGATCGGACTTGGCCTGCTGCAGGCTATCCACCCGGGCGATATCGAAGCGCTTGCCGATCCGGACGACCTCGATGGAAACGGTATTTCCGGCAGGATTTCCGAAGTTCGTGATCCGCAAACCGGTGAGTTGACACCCGGCCGTTTCGGCTGGAAGGCCTCCAATCCGACCATCCGCGCACAGTCAGCCGGGGCATTTGCCGGCGACATCGGTATCAGCACACCGGACAGACCCGACAATTTTGGCGATTGCACCGATGTTCAGACCGAGTGCCGGGCATTGCCACACGGCGAACAGGCTCAGCTTGGCGTGTCGGAAGCGCCCGACCCGGTCATGGATCTCATAACCTTCTATTCAGAAAACCTGGCCGTACCGATGCGCCGGAATGTCGATGACCCTCAAATTTTGAAGGGCAAGAAAATATTCTATGACGCAGGCTGCGTCTCCTGCCATCAACCGAAATATGTCACCAGCCGCGACGCTGAAAACCCCGCACACCGGTTTCAACTGATCTGGCCTTACACCGACCTCCTCCTGCACGACATGGGAGACGGATTGGCGGACAACCGGCCTGTCGGGGACGCTAGCGGACATGAGTGGCGCACGCCGCCACTATGGGGTATCGGTCTAACCGAAACGGTCAACAATCACACCAGGTTCCTGCATGACGGCCGGGCCCGGAACCTTCTTGAAGCTGTTTTGTGGCATGGCGGGGAAGCCGAGCAGACACGGGAAGTGGTTGTTTCCCTGGTGCCTGAGGATCGACAGGCCCTGATCCGGTTTTTGGAGTCTTTGTAATGCGGCAATTGGCACTGGCGTTTGTTGCGATCTGTTCGGCGGTTCCCGCGTTGGCGACAGATTTCAATCCGTCGCTCGAAGGGATGATCTCAAACTATATCCGCCCTGTGACAACAGACTTCGCAGCGGCTGTAGACCCCTTGCCGCAAGCAGTAAGTGACGTTTGCCGGGACCGGAGCGATGCCACGAGTGCGGCCTTTTCTGATGCCTATTCTCAATCCGTTGCCGCTTTCTCGCGTGTGCATTTCCTGCGTTTCGGTCCACTGCTCGATGATGACCGGCTCAGCCGGCTTGCTTTCATGCCTGACCCGCGTGGTGTCGGGCAACGCCAATTGCGCAAGCTCTATGCATCTCGGGATCCGGGTGTTCTGTCCGCAGAAACGCTGAAGAACAAAAGTGTCGCGGTTCAGGGGCTGACCGCGCTGCAACTGATTGCTTTCAAGAAGGATGGAGCCGTTAGTCTGGGGCTCCCCGGAGAAACAAAAGAATTCACCTGCGGATATGCGCAGGCAATCGCGGAAAATGTCGAGCGGATTGCGTTCGAACTTTCTGCCGACTGGGCGGATCCTCAGGGTTACAGCTCCGTATTATTGGAGACCGGAGGTGAAGGTACCCGTTTCCGTTCTTCCAAGGAGGCTCTTGAAACCATATTCAATTCATTGGTCACCGGCCTGATCATTGCGAGCGATCAGGACCTCCTTCCGGCACTGGGAAGTTCACAGGCCAAGGCCAAGGCGAAACGGTTTCCTTTCTCGAGATCCGGCAACAGCATTGTGTTTCTGTCTGGCGAACTGCATGGAATCCAGGACGCCATTTCCGCCCTTGCTCTTAGAGCGCTGACGCCAGAGGAGTTTACCTGGATCTATGACGCGCTTGCGTTCGAATTTGAAAATGCGCAGGCGTTGCTTGAAAAATTGCAATCTCCCTTGCGTGCCACCTTTGGTGAAGGGGACAGCTACGCCCAGGTCACTGTTTTGGCGATCACGATAAAATCGATCCGCGACACACTGGCGCTTGAACTTGCAGGCGCTCTGGAACTGGCCGGAGGGTTCAATGCCCTGGATGGCGACTAAATCTTTTTCAAGGCGCGATTTTCTAGTCGGTCTCGGCAGTCTGGCCGCCACGCCTGTCTTTGTGCGCTCCACATTGGCCGGCAGCCTGCTCAGTCGTGATGCCGCAGACGGTGTGCCGCTTTTTGCCAGTGCTTTCAAAAAGGCCAACGGTGATTATGGCATCGGCATTGTCGATGATCTCGGCCAGGTGCTTGGTCAGATCTCGCTGCCGGGCCGCGGACACGGAGTTGCCGTTTCACCGGACCAAGGCCGTCTAGTTGCCTTTGCCCGGCGCCCGGGCACCTTCATGGTGGTTCTGAAACCGTTTGAACAGAACGAACCGGAGGTGCTCATCGCCGAACCGGGCCGGCATTTTTATGGCCATGGGTGCTTTTCGGCGGACGGTAGGCT
>NZ_JAILWL010000203.1 GCF_025698965.1 Roseibium sp. | reverse complement strand
GTCGATCACAATCCCGACGTTCCGGACAATGATCATGGAACGCATGTGGCGGGAATACTGGGGGCTGATTGGATCGAAGACCTCGATCACGAAAACAAGGAGCCGCTCCATTCCCGAACGAGAAAATTGCGCGGGGTCTGTCCTGATATCAACCTGATAGATGTGCGTGTGTTCCGCGATGACGGGCGCACCGATGAGTTTGAGTTGTTGGCGGCCATCCAGTATCTGCGCTGGATGAACTCACGAGCGGGCACCATGCAGGTTCACGGCGCCAATCTGAGCCTGTCGCTAATTCACGAAGTTCGCCGGTTCGCCTGTGGACGGACACCTATTTGTGACGAATGCGATGAAGCGGCGGCTGCCGGCATGGTGATCGTGGCTGCGGCGGGCAATCGCGGGTTCGAAATGCAGGAATTCGAAGAAGTCCGATCCACAGACAGTTATCGTTCGGTTTCCATCACGGACCCGGGCAACGCCAATGGTGTGATCACCGTGGGGGCAACACACCGTAAAAGACCGCATGAATACGGCGTTAGCTATTTCTCCAGCCGGGGCCCTACCGGTGACGGGCGACTGAAGCCGGACGTTGTCGCCCCGGGCGAGAAGATTTATGGCCCGACACCTCACAACAGAGCGGAATATAAAGACGGAACCAGCATGGCTGCGCCCCATGTCAGCGGTGCTGCAGCCATGCTCATGGCGCGTCACACAGAGCTTATCGCCCAACCGGAGCGGATCAAACGTATCTTGTGTGAGACAGCGACCGACTTGCAGCGCGAGCGGTACTTTCAGGGCAATGGCTTGGTCGACATTCTGCGCGCGCTTCAATCTGTCTAGGAGGTACCAACATGGCGGACTTGACACTGCGTGCCATCAAGGCGAAACATGGCGATTGCCTGCTGCTCTTCGCTGAAGACGCCACGGTTCTGATCGATGGCGGTCCTTCCGGCGTCTACAAACGCTTCCTGCGAGATCAGCTTGAATCGCTGCCGAAAAACGGTGACGAACCTCCCCTGATAGACCTGATGATGGTCAGCCATATCGATGCCGACCACATCGACGGTATCCTGGATCTTACCGATGAGCTGATTGAGGCCCGCAACGAAGAGCGTGATCCAATCGTCGATATCCGCAGGGCGTGGCACAACAGCTTTGCAGACACGATTGCAAAGATCACCGGAGCCGGCGTTTCCTCCTCACGTGGAGACGCTGCTTCGCTCGCCAGTGCGCTGGACGAAGTGGATCTTGGTGATTTTGATCCGCATGACAGCAAGCTGGTGCTTTCCAGTGTCGGTCAGGGCCGGCAGCTTCGGTTGGATCTCAAGGCACTCAACATTGATGTCAATCAGCGTTTCAAAGACCGGTTGGCCGTGTTGGGCAATGCCGCAGGCCCCTGGCAATGTGGCGCGCTCAGCCTGGATGTGATTGGTCCGTCTCAGGAGCAGGTCGATGACCTGAAGAAAAAGTGGGCAAAGGATCTGAAGAAGATCCTCAAGAAGGAAGCCGATGCCAAAACGGCGGCTCATAGCATGGATACGTCGGTCTCAAACCTGGCATCGATTGTCGTTGTTGCCGAAGCCGGGGGTAAAACAGCTTTGCTGACCGGCGATGCGCGCGGAAAAATGATCATGGACTGGCTTGAGAAAACCGATCGCCTTGCTCCCGGTGGTTCAGTTCATTTCGATATCCTCAAAATGGCGCATCACGGCAGTGACAGGAATGTAACGCCGGAGTTTTTTGAGCGTGTGACAGCGGACCACTATGTGTTTTGTGGAGACGGCAAACACGGCAATCCGGAACCCAACACGCTCAAGATGCTGTTCGAAGCGCGCCCTGACCTGGCCTACAAAATTCACATGACCTACGATCCGGACGAGATCAAAACCCATAAGGAATTCAAGAAAGAGGGACTGATTGCAAAGCTGGATGAAGTGCTCTTTGCACCTGAACGCAGAGCTGTTCTCAACTTTCCCGCGGACGGTGAAACACACATCGATATTTCTGTTTAATTGCTTTCAAGGAGGAGATTGTGGCCGATCGACTTATCCTTTGCCTCGACGGGACATGGAACAGCTCATTCAATGTTCATGAGCGAGACGACAAGACCACCGTCCTGAAACCGACAAACCCGTTGAAACTGGCGCGCGCGGTATGGCCTCAGGATCCCGGTGACGGCACACGCCAGATTACCTATTACGATTCCGGGGTTGGCGCTCAGGGGCTTTATCCTGGTGTAAGCAACAAGCTGCTCAACTTTGCGGACAGCAAGCTCGGAGGCGGTTGGGGAGCAGGCTTTGAGGCCAATATCGAACAGGCAACAACCTTCATTTCCAACAATTATGCTGAAGGAGACCAGATCTATGTGTTCGGCTTCAGTCGAGGTGCAGCGCAAGCGCGTGGACTGACGAATTTCATTTCGTGGCTGGGCGGCGTACCAGCAAAAGGTGACGCCTACTACATTCCGATTTTTTTCCGTCATTATCTTGAAAAAGGCGGAGGTGGAAGCCCGCTGGACATCAGGAACTCCCGCGGGGAAGCGCCTGCCGAACGAATGATGCCCATCAAAGTCACGTATCTTGGTGTGTGGGATACGGTTATGGCGCTTGGGTCGCGATTTCGGGCGACAGGTGGAACGTCCGTGTCGGAAAAATCATTCCATGTCCGCGAAAAACCCGCAGACTGCGTCCTGAATGCCCGCCAGGCGCTGGCAATCGATGAAAAGCGATACGACTTCCGGCCTGAGATCTGGCAGGACAGCGGGAGCGATCAGACTCTCGAGCAACGCTGGTTTGCCGGTGCGCACGGAAATGTGGGTGGCAGTTATGGCGATGACGGCATGGCCAACATCGCGCTTCACTGGATCGTTGACGGCGCAAAGGCGCTTGGACTGGCCGTTGATGAGCGGTTTCTCGGCAAATACAGGCCGTATGTACAGGACGAGATAGGTGACACCCACACCTTGACTTACAGAGCCATCGAATTGTTGAGATTCAGGCGCGGTGAAGGATTGCGGGAAATCGACGGTCATTCCCAAGCCGCCAATCTGTCCATCGATCCCACGGTGATCAAGCGCATGTGCAGCGATCCGTCAAAACACAAGGAGATGTCGGAACGCTACAGACCCCAGCAGGTGGTCGAGATTGCAAGGAAGCACAAGAATGACAAGGAAGGGTTCTTGAGAAGTTTCGGCTTGGATCCGGATGAATTTGAGTTCCCGGACGACATCTAAGGCATATCCGGTGCCTTGAAACTTGCCGCAATGCCTGCCGCGCGGTTTGAGCGTGCCCGACTGACCCTGTGACATCGCAGATTTTGCAAAGCTGACCAGTCAAGCTATCGTGATGCGCAATGCCAAGGGAGGATGGCATGCGCGATCTGGAACATGTCAGTGAAATCGACCGTGTCCTGAGAGGATTCGAGACCGGGCGGGACGGGCTCGTCGCCGCAAGCTGGAAGCGCTGTGTCGAAGCCTATGGCATGGACCCGTCCCGTCCCGAACCGGCCCATATCGTAACCGAGCAGCAACTGCGCGAACATCAGGAGCAGTCCGAAAGGCTGGTCGCAACCGCGCGCTCTGGTTTGCAGACGTTGTTCAAGCAGGTGGCCGGTCACAATTATGTCCTGTTGCTGGCGGACGCCAAGGGAATTTGCGTCGATTTCTTCGGTGATCCACGTTTTGAAGAGGACCTTCGCCAGGCCGGTCTGTATCTGGGTTCGGATTGGTCGGAAGATCTGGCGGGGACCTGTGGCGTGGGATCCTGCCTCGTGACGGGTGAAGCGGTTACAATTCATCAAAGCGATCATTTCGGACTGTCGCATACGCCGCTTTCCTGCACGTCCGCACCGATTTACGACACCAATGGCAAGCTTGCAGCCGTTCTGGACATATCTCTTCTGCGGTCGCCCAGCCCGAAATCCAGCCAGAACCTTGCAATGAACCTGGTCAGGGCGTCGGCACGCCGGGTGGAAATGGCAAATCTCATGGCGACGACACGCCGCGAATGGGTGTTGCGCTTTTCCACGTCCGCCGAATTTCTGGAAGTGGATCCCGAGGCCGCCGTCGCGCTAGACGATGCCGGACGGATCACCGGCATGACACGCGGTGCGCTGGAGTGCCTTGCTCTGGAAGGTTCTGCCAACCTGATTGGCAGCCGCATCGACATGCATATGGATCTGGATATCGATGACCTGCCGGAACTCATGCGCGGCCGGCCACCGGAGGAACGGGTTCTGAGGTTGCGAGACGGAAGGGGCCTCTACGGTCACGCGATCGCACCTCAGTCTGTCCGGTTACCGCGCAGCCAGACCGAAAGGAATCTACCGGCACCGCTGCGCAGTTTCTGTGGTCCGGACACGGCACTTGCACAAGTCGTCGCAAAGGTGGCCAGACTGGCTCCGACCCAGGTCCCGATCCTGCTGGTCGGTGAAACCGGAACAGGCAAGGAATATCTGGCAAGGGCCATTCACGTTCTGGGGCCGGCAAACCGGTCTTACCACGCACTTTGCTGTTCTGCGCTCAAGAACGAGAAGGTTGAAGAACTCTTCGAAGCCGGTGCAGGAACAGTCTTTCTGCGCGGCATAGAAGACCTGGACGAAACGGGTCAGCTGGCCATTCTGGCTCTGCTTGAGTCTCGAAGCGACCTTCGTGTCATCGCGTCGACGCGACATGATCCGTCATCATCTGGCAACATTCAGGCGATCAGGCCGGAACTTTATTTTCGTCTTGCCGGGTCAGTGGTTGCGATTCCTCCGCTTCGACACCGGCGGGATTTCGACTGGCTGCTGGAAAGGCTGCTGAGGCGGTCGCCAAGGGACTTCCGTCTGTCACCGGCAGCGCGCGCGGAGTTGAGCGGGCGCTCCTGGCCCGGCAACATACGCGAGCTTTCCAATGCGCTTGATGTTGCCATGATTTTGGTGGAGGGCTCCGTGATCGATCTTCCTGATTTGCCGCCACCGCCGATGTCGCGGCACATGACCAGTAATCCCGATGAGGATCTCGAGGAGTTGCTGGATGCCTGCGGGTGGAACATGGCGCAGGCAGCACGGCGGCTCGGAGTGAACCGGTCGACAATCCTCAGGCGAATGCGAAAGGCCGGATTGGCGCGCAAAGACTGAGAAGTAAGGTGTCGGAACCTTCTGATACCTGTGTTGCACGCTGTTGCGCGCGCAACGGAAAAGCAGAAATGTTTTGCCGAACAATCAAATTCAGCATGCGCGCGATAGCGTAGCAGCGGTGTACCCTGCGATGCTTCCCCATCTGAACAGTGGGAGGAATGCAATGCTCGACACACCTTTGGTTCATCAGACCGAGACCTTTCTCAAGACATTCGGTGAAGCGCTTGAAAGCGGCAATATCGACAAGGCGACTGAGCTGTTCCAGGACGATTGCTATTGGCGGGATCTGGTCGCCTTCACCTGGAATATCAAAACAGTTGAAGGCAAGGACCAGGTCCGGGACCTGTTGACCCGGCAATTGGCGACAACAGCGCCGTGCAACTGGCAACTTGCTGACGGAGAAGTGCCGACCGAAGAAGGAGGTGTTGTCACGGCGTGGATCCAGTTCGAGACGGAACTTGCCCGCGGATACGGTCTTGTCCGCCTCAAGGACGGCAAGATCTGGACGCTGTTGACAACCATGGTGGAACTCAAGGGCCATGAAGAACCCAGAGGATTCCAGCGGCCCTTGGGGGCAAAACATGGTGTGGGTAAACACAGGACCACCTGGAAGGAAGAACGGGAACGCGAACTGTCCGAACTCGGCTATGCCACCCAGCCTTATTGTCTCATCATAGGTGGTGGTCAGGGAGGGATCGCCCTGGGTGCGAGACTGCGGCAATTGGGTGTTCCCACGATCATAGTCGAAAAAAACGACCGACCCGGAGACAGCTGGCGCAACCGGTACAAGTCGCTGTGCCTGCATGATCCGGTCTGGTACGACCACCTGCCATACATCAAGTTTCCGGAAAACTGGCCGATTTTCAGTCCCAAGGACAAGATCGGCGATTGGCTCGAAATGTACACCAAGGTCATGGAGCTGAACTACTGGACGTGCACAGTTGCGAAATCCGCCAGTTACGATGAGCAGGCCGGGGAATGGACAGTTGTCGTCGACCGGGACGGCGTAGAGGTAGTTTTGAAGCCGAAGCAACTGGTTATGGCAACCGGTATGTCGGGAAAGGCAAATGTACCGGTCTTTCCGGGGATGGAAACGTTCAAGGGGGACCAGCATCATTCGTCTAAGCACCCGGGGCCTGACAGTTATCGGGGCAAGAAAGCGGTCGTCGTTGGCTCCAACAATTCGGCGCACGATATCTGTGCGGCTCTCTGGGAAAACGATGTCGATGTGACGATGGTTCAACGGTCGTCCACCCATATCGTGAAATCGGACACGCTGATGGACGTTGGCCTGGGCGCGCTTTATTCAGAAGAGGCTGTCCGCTCTGGAATGACGACCGAAAAAGCCGATCTCATTTTCGCCTCCCTGCCCTACCGCATCCTGCACGAATTCCAGATACCGGCTTATGCCGAGATGAAGAAACGTGATGCAGACTTTTATGCCGGGCTTGAAAAGGCAGGCTTCTGGCTTGACTGGGGTGACGACGACAGTGGCCTCTTCATGAAATACCTGCGCAGGGGATCTGGATATTACATCGACATCGGAGCGAGCCAGCTGATCATCGATGGTGAAATCAAGCTGAAAAGAGGACAGGTAACGGAAGTTTTCGAAGACGGTCTGAAATTGGATGACGGATCCAGCCTGGAGGCCGACCTGATCGTATACGCAACGGGCTATGGCTCCATGAACGGATGGGTCGCCGATCTGATGGGGCAGGATATGGCGGACAGGGTCGGCAAGGTCTGGGGTCTGGGGTCGGAGACAACCAAGGATCCGGGTCCCTGGGAAGGAGAGCAGCGCAACATGTGGAAACCGACCCAGCAGGAAGCGCTCTGGTTTCATGGCGGCAATCTCCATCAGTCGCGCCACTATTCCCAGTTTCTGGCACTTCAACTGAAGGCACGGATGGAAGGATTACCGACGCTGGTCTACGGGCAGCAGGAAGTTCATCACCTGTCCTGACCACGTTCTCGCAGTATTGCTGATGCTGAAAAGTGCACACCGGGGGGCGGATGCCTCCCGGTTTCTTGAATGTGTTTCTTGCCGGCCAGGGTTTGCAATCCCATGTCTTTGATCGGAGTTTAATCAGGAGACGCAGCATGCTGGTGACAACGATGAATTCGGTTGGGGCAAGGACATTGACTACAAGGGTCTGGTGAGAGCGAAGCCATTCTTGCTGCCAAACCGTTCAAGGATCTCTTCGCCGGAATACGGATATGCTGGCAATGAACTGCTTGGTCCGGATACAGGAGAAAGAGATTGCAGATAACTTGTGAAGGAACAAGAGACCGGGCCCGAGGCTGCTTGTTCGGGCAATTGGCCGGAGACTCACTCGGTTCGCTTGTCGAATTCAAAAGCGCTTCACAGATAGCAAAACTCTACCCCGATGGTGTTCGGGATCTAAAGGACGGTGGCACCTTTAATCTTATTGCGGGCCAGTCTACTGATGACGGCGAGATGGCCTTGGCTCTTGCAAGAACCATTGTTCAAAATGGGACGTTCGATCGGGGCAGCGTGGCAGAAGCATATATTCGCTGGTGGATGTCCGCACCATTTGACATCGGGTTTACGACAAAAAGCGGAATCGTGGCGCTGTCGAACGGACGAATGCCAACCTCCGACAGTCAGGCAAATGGGGCGCTGATGCGTGTCAGCCCGATCGGCGTATTCGCGGCGGGTGCTCCCGCGCTGGCTGCAACAGCCGGAGCGTTGGATGCGGAACTGACCCATCCCCATCCCGTCTGTCTGTCCGCCAATGCCGCCTTTACGGCGGCAATTGCGGTGGGCATTGCCGGTGCGGATGCCCAAACCATGTGGCAGGCGGCAACCGAGTATGCGGACTACCACCCCGGATCTGAAGCGGGAGCAGTAGCTGTTCGCGAACGTCTGGAATTGGCAAGAATAAGTCCGCCTCGCGAATTCTACGATAATATGGGGTGGGTGCTGACGGCGTTTCAGAATGCCTTTTATCACCTGCTGTCCGGTGAAACTCTCGAAGAAGCAGTGGTCTGGACGGTCGGCAAAGGGGGGGACACTGACACCAATGCGGCAATCTGCGGTGCATTGCTGGGAGCAGTTCAGGGACGGACGGCAATTCCTGGTCGTTGGATCGACGATATAGAAGCTTGCCGGCCATCGGAAAAAGCTGATGTTGTACACCCGAGGCCTCACGAATATTGGCCGGCAGACGCCAATGTATTGGCCGAAGCGCTTCTGTCAGCGCGGCTGCAAGAAGTGTCCTGAATTCGGATTCGATATCAGCTCGCTCAAATCCAACGGCACCTTGACCGATTGATCATTCTTGCATTGCCTCAAGCTGGATCCCATGTCTTCGAACGGAGTTCAATCAGGAGACACAGCATGCTGGTGACAACGACAAATTCGGTTCAGGGCAAGGACATTGACTACAAGGGCCTAGTGACCGGCGAAGCCATTCTCGGGGCCAACCTGTTCAAGGATATCTTTGCCGGAATACGGGACATCGTTGGTGGACGGTCGGCGGCTTATGAGGAAGAACTGGCCAAAGCACGCCAGATTGCACTTGATGAAATGTGCTCCCGTGCTCAGGCACTCGGCGGCAATGCCGTGATCGGCGTCGACCTGGATTACGAAACCGTTGGCCAGAACGGCTCCATGCTCATGGTCAGCGCGACCGGAACCGCTGTCTACGTCCGTTAGAGACCTGAAGTGCCTTCAGAATTTCAAATCGAAAGAGGATTTCCCGAGGATCAGCGCGCGGTGGCAGGTCGTCTTTTCTGGCAGGCCTTCCGTGGAAAGCTCGGCAAGGTCCTGGCACCGGAGGTGAAGGCACTGCAATTGTGCGAGCGATTGTTGAACCCGGAATTTGCGCTGAGCGCTCTCGCAGAGGACGGAGAGTTGCTCGGCATGGCCGGATTCAAGACAAGCGAAGGGGCGCTCGTTGACGGGACACTGGACGATCTTCGCAGTGTTTATGGCCTGTGGGGTGGTTTCTGGCGGGGCTTTGTGCTGGATCTTCTCGAGCGGGAAACCTCGCCGGATCAACTGCTGATGGATGGGATATTCGTTTCCGCGAACGCCCGTGGCCAAGGCATCGGCAGGGCACTGTTGGAGGCTGTTTGCGAAGAGGCAACACAGCAAGGTCTCTCAAGTGTCCGTCTGGATGTGATCGACACCAATCCGCGTGCCAGGGCACTCTATGAACGCGCTGGCTTTGAAGCCGTGTCCACGGAGCAAACCGGCCCGTTCAAACATCTTTTCGGGTTTTCGGAGGCCACACGTATGGAAAGGCAACTGTAGCGAAAGACCTTTTTCATAAAGGCTGCGCCTCAGTTGCTTGTCCGTTCAATCAACCCTGCGGATCAGATGGCCCGCAGGGTGGAGTGGACCTAGAGCCCTTCGAACAGGGCGGTCGTCAGGTAGCGCTCGGCAAAGGACGGGATGATCACGACGATGTTCTTGCCGTCCATCTCGTCGCGTTGCCCTACGCGGATCGCCGCGGTCAGAGCTGCACCGGAGGAAATACCGACCGGGATACCTTCCGTTTTGGCAACCTCCCGGGCCAAGGCAAAGGCATCTTCGTTGGCGATTGTCTGGACTTCGTCGAAAACGGACGTGTCGAGAACGCCGGGAACGAACCCTGCACCAATTCCCTGGATTTTGTGCGGGCCGGGGTCGCCGCCGGAAAGAACAGGACTGTCTTCCGGTTCAACCGCAACGACATGCAGGTCAGGTTTACGCTGTTTCAGCACCTGAGACACGCCGGTGATTGTGCCGCCAGTGCCGATGCCGGACACAAAAACGTCGATCCCGCCATTTGTGTCGTTCCAGATTTCCTCTGCAGTGGTGTTGCGGTGAATTTCCGGATTTGCCGGATTTTCGAACTGCTGCGGGATCACCGCATTGTCGATGTCCCGAACGAGTTCTTCAGCGCGGGCAATGGCGCCCTTCATTCCTTTCGGACCTTCGGTGAGTTCCAGTTCGGCACCCAGGATCTTGAACATTTTGCGCCGTTCCATGGACATGGTTTCTGGCATGACAAGGATCAGCCTGTACCCCTTTGCGGCAGCGACAAAGGCCAGCGCGATGCCTGTATTGCCGGAAGTCGGCTCGACCAGGGTGGTTTTGCCCGGCGCGATCTTGCCGTCTTGTTCCATGGCCTCGATCATGGCGACGCCGATACGGTCCTTGACGCTGGCAATCGGATTGAAGAATTCAAGCTTGGCAAGCAGATTGCCTTTGACACCGTGGACCCTGGCAAGACGGTCCAGCCGCACGATCGGCGTATCGCCGATGGTTTCGGTAATGGAAGAATAAATCTTCCCTCGGCCGCTGGTCGTCATTGTCATGGCTGTCTCCCTGGCTGGACGGGTTGTGTTCCCCCGCGTCTTTAAGTGTCTCGGTCGGCTAAGATAATATGGCCAACACGAAGTTATAAGGGGTTCAAAATGTCTTTGTATGAGCCCCGGTAAAACCTTTTTCCAGAAAAGCCCTAACTGTTGGAAAAGAGAAGATCCGGCAGCTCTGACATGCGCTCAAACAATATGCCGCCAGCTGCGGTCATGGCTTCCCGGTCGCAGGAGGGGTCTTCGACAAACGCGAAAACGCGCATTCCGGCAGCTCTTGCCGCCATGACACCGGGTACGCTGTCCTCGACAACAACGCAGGTCCCGGGTGCATGACCCATGGTGCGCGCTGCAAGCAGAAAGACATCGGGAGCCGGTTTGCCCTGTTCGCAATCCTGAGCAGAGAACAGTTTTCCTTCCAGGCGCGGCAGCAGGCCGGAGCTGCCAAGGGTTGTCCGCATCTTCTGATACTTGCCTGAAGATCCGACACAATAGGGAATTTCACGTCGATCCAGTGCGTCCAGGACCGCTTCAATCCCCTCAATCGCAGGGACGCCGGCCTTGAAGCTTTCAAGGTCTCGAAGGCGAACCTGCTCCGGCCAATCGGCCGGCAAA
>NZ_JAILWL010000202.1 GCF_025698965.1 Roseibium sp. | reverse complement strand
AGAAAGATTTTCATATCTCTCAGGATGACGGCGCGTTCCGGCCGCTCTCGGCAGGTCTTCGAGTGGGCGTTCCATTCCATGTCCAGCACAAGCGGTATGGCCTGCGGGTCGCGCGGAACAACTTCCTTGACCCAGGCAATCTGCTCCTCGACCGGACGACAGAAATAATAAAAGTGATAAGCGCCACGGGGAACACCCGCCTTGCGCGCTGCGATCCAGTTCTCGGCAAAACGTGGATCGACGTGATCGCCACCCTCCGTCGCCTTGATCCAGGCAAAGGCCACGCCGGAGCGTCTGACCTCGTCCCAATCGATGTCACCCTGCCATCGGGACACATCTATGCCGTGAACGGCATAGTCCTCGGGCGTCGGGTCAGGAAAATCATACGCGGAACACGCGCTTAAAAAGGCAATCGCAATGATTGCGTAAAACAACTTGAATGGGGCCAGCACAGCATCCTCGACAGGGTTAAAAAAGACTTTCTGTCTCTGCTCAAAATGCGCGGGATTTCCTAACGGAACGTGGATGAATTCATGAAATCTCCGCAAAAGCACGTATTCACCTTTGACCGGAACGGTCCAATAGGGCGGCAATACGGCAGGAGAAAGACCGAAAAACGGACACGGGCATCTTTCCGCAGCTTATGCAGCTGGAAGCGCCGTCTTCACATTTCTTTGTCACCGGCAGGCAATCTGAAGCTGTTCGAATGCCTTGCACTCGCCCGCCGAATCCTTATGACTTGGCAAACCGTAACACGCCCTGGCAAGGATCCCATGACCAACCGGCTCAAACTCGTTACCTGGAACATCAATTCCGTGCGCCTGCGCATGCCGATTGTGGAGCAGCTGATTGACGAGGTCGCACCGGATGTCATCTGCCTCCAGGAAACCAAATGCCCTGACGCCAATTTCCCGGAGAACGCCTTCCGCAAGGCGGGCTACGAGCACATCGCCATCAACGGCCAGAAAGGTTATCACGGCGTTGCAACGGTCTCGAAGTTGCCATTGAGCAATGTTGAAAAACGGGATTTCTGCAACGTTGGCGACAGTCGTCATGTAGCTGTCGATGTCCCCTTCAACGGCTCCAGTCTGCGCCTGCACAATTTTTATGTGCCGGCCGGTGGTGACGAACCAAACCGTGACATCAATCCGAAATTCGGTCACAAGCTCGATTTCATGGCGGAAATGCAGGACTGGCTGCAAGGTGCAGAGACAGCCCGCCCAGCCATTTTGGTCGGCGACCTTAATGTGGCACCTTATGAGCAGGATGTCTGGTCTCACAAGCAACTACTGAAAGTCGTTTCGCACACGCCGGTTGAGACGGAACTGTTTGAGAACGTGCGCGAAACCGGCGGCTGGTTGGACGCCATGCGCCAGTTCACGCCGATGGAAGAAAAGCTCTATACATGGTGGAGTTATCGGGCCAAGGACTGGTCGAAGGCGGACAAAGGCCGCCGCCTGGACCATATCTGGGTGTCAGAACCTCTCGCACCGCATGTTAAGGGCACCAGCGTTCTGCGCGCAGCCCGTGGCTGGGAAAAGCCGTCGGACCATGCACCTGTCATTGCAGAGTTTTCGGTGTAGGAAAGAAGCAGTCTTCTCGCAGGCAGCATGGATGAAGAACCTCCGGGACATGATCGAAGCCGGCGGCATCCAGCTGGTCTTGAAGGGATGTGCAGACAAAAGCCGTTCGCACAGAACTGTTTATCCGAACCACCGCCCTGATCCCTTCCGGGTTCGCATGGCCATGGATTGTCTGCTGGATAGTTTCGCGCAAGTCACGCAGTTGAACCAAAGGCCACTCGCATCGGTTTTTTGATCTCAAGGTGTGATGATAACTTTACCCTGGACTTTGCGCGCGGCAATCTCTTCAAGCGCAGAGGCAATATCCTCCAACGGGTAGACCGCATGAATATGCGGCTTCAACCGTCCTTCCTGCACCCACTCGAGCAGCTGAGCCATGTTTCTCCTGTGCGCTGCAGGGTCCCGCTCCAATGCAGCTCCCCAGAATACACCCAGCACATCGCACCCCTTCAGCATGATAATGTTCAACGGGAATTTCGGTATTTCGCCGGCGGCGAAGCCGATAACCAGATAACGGCCTTCCCAGCCTGTTGCCCTGAGAGCCTGTTCTGACAGGTCCCCTCCAACCGGATCGTAGACGACGTCGACACCCTTGCCTCCGGTCAGTTCCTTCAAGGTTTCCTTTAGCGGTTGCGAGGAATAATCAAGCATCAGTTCCGCCCCCAGAGATTTGGCGAATTTGAGCTTGTCTTCCGATGACGCACAGGCAATGACCTTCCCGCCCATGATCGATGCAATTTCAACAGCCGCCTGACCGACACCACCAGACGCCCCAAGAACCGCAACTGTTTCACCGGATTTCAGGTCAGCCCTGTCACGGTAGGCATGCAGCGTCGTCCCATAGGTGACCGTCAGTCCGGCCGCGACTTCAAAGGACACGCCATCGGGAATCGTGATGAGATCTCGAACTCCGATCACAACCTTTTCGCGCGCTGCCCCCCAGCGCATGTATCCCATCACCCGGTCACCGGGTGAAAATCCGTTCACGTCCTCTCCGACCGTTTCGACATATCCTGCAAACTCGGCACTGGGAGAAAACGGCATCTCCGGCTTGAACTGGTATTTGCCCCGCGTGATAAGCGTATCAAAGAAATTCAAGGCGCATGCTTTCACCCTGACGATCACTTCGTCCGGACCAGCCACCGGATCGGGAATGTCTTCGATTACGAGTTCGGAAGGCGGACCGAGGGACTTGCAAAGACAGGCTCTCAAATTGACCTCTCAACGACGAAAACAAAGTGGATTGACCTGAAGGTACAAGTCGAATTGCAGTTTAGGCTCAAGGTATCAAGTCTCGATGGACACAGATATAAGCTTTCCGGCTAAGCTTGCGGTTCAAAGCTGAAGAACTTTCCGGTAAGACAACGCTCCCCCGGTCACGCTAGGCCGTGAGGACGGATTGGTTTCAGGCGCGGCGTGTGTTGCATTTGAGTCGTGAGCAGGAAGGAAGCGAAGCCCATACTGATATACGGGTGAGCTTTCCGACACTCCAAACCAATTTGTACGTACGGCCTAAAGCAAACAAACGGAAACACTCATGCGCGGATATTTTGCTGTCGGAGCAGAAGGCCTTTCAAAACGAATGAATCTCGGCACGCTGATGCGATCTGCACATGCATTCGGCGCCAACTTCTTCTTTACGGTGGATGCAGACCAGAAACTGCGCAAAGCCCCACCGTCCGACACCTCCAAGAGCCCGGGCCACCTGCCCGTCTTCACCTGGGACAGTGTCGACACGATGGACCTGCCCAAGGGCTGCCAGCTTGTCGGCATCGAGCTGACGGACGACTCCATTGACCTGCCGAGCTTTGGCCACCCTCTTCAGGCCGCATACGTTCTTGGTCCGGAACGCGGATCACTGTCACCACAAATGCTGGAACGTTGCGATCATGTTGTAAAAATTCCGACCAAGTTCTGCATTAACGTCGCCATGGCCGGGGCGATCGTCATGTACGACCGCCACCGGGCACTTGGTCGCTATGCCGAGAGATCGCTGACCGCCGGGGCTCCTCAAATCGAACGCTCAAAACATGTCAGCGGCGGTCCGGTCATGCGCAAGGGCAGGAAGGTTCCCGGCACCTGAGGGTCGCAACAGCAAAACCGGCCCCGTCTCATTCTCTCCTTGCCTTTTGAGTAGCAATCAACGACTTGCTGGCAAATCCTGCCACGACCGCAACGCCCGCAAAGGTGGCGAAGAGCCATGCAGATGAGTTCGCCGTCGCTCCGGGATCGTTGAAGGAATTGAATCCTGAAAAATTGGCGACCAGCCCGGCAACCGCGGTTCCGAACGACACGGCGAACATCTGGATCGTCGACAGCGCGGAAGCAGCATTCTCCTTCTCGGATGCATCGGTGAATTGCAGTGCAAACGTGTTCAAATGCGGCCAGCTGACACCTATGCCCGCCCCGACCAGCACAAGCGCAAGGGCGAGCGCGATTGTCAACGCAACTCCGGCCGCCCCGTAAAGCGGCGTCACCGTCGCCAGGACCAGAGTCCCGACAAGCATCACAAGCGGACCGGCCAAGACCGTCCGATGCATGGCAGCACCGGTGAATCTGGCCGAGTAGACTTCAGATGACGCCCATCCGATGGACACTAACGCGGCAATGTATCCGGCAAGCAACGGTGACAGACCGTGCAGACGCTGCAGATAAAACGGCATGAAAAATTCGGCATTCACGCAAAAAATCAGCAAGGACATGACGGCAAAGGACAGAAACAGAGGCGTTCCGGGAACCATTGCCCCCCTTGGAAAAAGGCGCACTTCTGAAGTTCTTTCCCTGTGCATCAAAACAAGAATCAAGGCAACCGACGAAATGACACCGACTGCGGCAACGGTTGGTGAGCTGGATAAAGACGCGGCCGAAACCGCAAGCACCGATCCGGCAAGCAGGGCAAGCTGACCGAAAGCAATCGGTGCTGCAGGCGACATGTCGTCCCTGATGTTCGGCAGCATCCGCCAGGCCATCAGCGTGATTAGGCCAGTCACCGGTATCAGAAAGGCGAAACCGCCTCGCCAGGCGTCGTATTCGGCGAACATTCCACCGACGGCGGGACCGAACAGCATGGCGATGCCCCATGTACCCGACAACAGGGCCACGGCTCTGGACCACAATCGCTCCGGATAGGCGAAAACGATCATCGAGTAGCAAAGCGTGAACATCATGCCGCCACCAACACCCTGGATCGAACGGCCGATCAGCATGACCGGCATGTCTGGCGCTCCGGCGGTGATCAGGCTGCCCGCGGCGAACACCAGACCCGAGAGTGCAAAGGCAACTCGGGCACTCAACCGCTGCAGGATTTTCCCCGTCACCGCTGCGCTCAGGATGGCGGCCAGGGTAAACAGGGTCGCATTCCAGGCATAGAGACCCTGACCGCCGATTTCGGCGACAATCGAAGGCAACATGGTGGCTGAAATATTGATGTTTACCGCATGCAGGATAATTCCACCTGCCAGGACAGCAGAAACGGGTGCATGAATTCCCCAAAGAACGTCGCTCCAGCGCGCTGTTTCGGTCTGCTCTGAAATTGCGGACATGAACGGTTTTCTCCTTCGGTCAAACTGCTGAAATCGATCTTGTCCTTGCGTAGGTAGGTCCTCAACCTTAGTTGAGGTCAAGAGAGTTTTCAGGAGAGATTTATGGACAGGGTCGGTGGCCTGACAGTTGGAGAAGTTGCGCAGCGAAGCGGTATTGCCGTGTCGGCCATTCATTTCTACGAGCGAAAAGGTCTAATTTCCTCATCCCGCAACAGTGCCAATCACCGCAGATATTCTCCAACTGTTTTGAGAAAGATTGCCATTATCCAGGTGGCACAAAGGGCCGGTATCCCACTGCGCGAAATTGCCGACTCCATGGCGTTTTTGCCGGCCGAAGCAAAAGTGAGCGTTGAAGATTGGGAACAGCTCTCACAAGATTGGGCTGCAGGCCTTGACGATCGCATTGCGAGACTGCAGCGGTTGCGAAAACTGATGGATGGTTGCATCGGCTGTGGCTGCCTCTCTCTCAGCAAATGCAAGCTGCTGAATCCGGACGACGTGATCGGAGCCAATGGGCCCGGACCTCGATTTCTGGAAGAGGATGCTCCGGACTCACTTGATTTTTGATGCACTCGGGATCAAAGGCACCCTGTGCCGTATGCTCATAAGATCGACTGCGATGGCTGACCTGTTGAGGCCTCACCTCTAGTCCACATCAACAGCCTCGTCTGCCTCGATCAATTGGCGAAGTCGCCCGAAAGCGAGCCGGATACGGGACTTTACTGTTCCCAGCGGCAGTCCGGTCTGATCTGAAATCTCACTGTGGGACTGCCCGAGAAAGAAGGCCAGTCGAACAACCTCTCGCTGCTCGTCCGGTAGTTTTTTCAGTGCCTCCCGTACCCGTTCTTCACGCAGCCTGGCGTCCATTTCATCCGCGACATCGGGTAATGGCGTTGGCTGAAGTGCGGGCTCTTCGGGATCGAGCTCTGCTGTTTTCTGCCGCCTCAATCGATCGATTCGGCGATTGCGGGCAACACGAAACAACCAGGTACTTGCCGATGACTTTTGAGGATCGAACAATTCGGCCTTGCGCCACAAGGTCACCATGACGTCCTGTGCTATTTCCTCCGCCACAGCGTTGTCCGCACCTTGTTTCATCAAATACCCCTTCAGACGCGGGGCGAAATGATCAAACAGTTCAACAAATGCGGTTTTGTCGCGGTCGGCCGCGACTTTGACGATCAGATCGGAAAAGTACTGCGCTTGCGCCAAAGGCCACTCAACTCCCTGTCGACCCCAACGGTCACAGTCTCAAAAATAGAGATAGTGACCTAATCTTTAGCAGGTTAGCAAGAAATCGAAAGAGGCTTCCCTTCTCTCTGCCACACTGTTGCCGCGATTAACCGCAATGGCGTTTAGCGAACAGATTTATCAGACATGCGACCCGTGTGAAAAACAGGATCATTCAATGCGGTGCTTCAACCCTTTCGTAACCAGCTTTAATTTATCATTAAAGCAAGGTTTATATGTCTGTGGCCAATTGAATTAAACTAGACAGAAACTCATAGCCAAACGGTGTGGAGATGATGAAAGCAAAATCGCTGGTTCTGGCCCTCGCAGGTCTTGCCGTTTCGAGTGCAGCAGCTTTCGCACAAACCCCGACGCTGCTGAAGCAGCACAAGGACTGGGCGGCTTATGCGCTGACCAGCGGCAGCGGCAAGGTATGCTACGCGCTGACCAAACCGACAACGTTGCTACCAGGCGATCGCAACCACGGGGACGTGTTCTTTTTTATAACATCTCGTCCAGCAGAAGGTGTCAGCTCTGAACCGAGCCTGCTGGTGGGATATCCTTTCAAGGACAAATCCTCTGTTACGGTCGATGTCGACGGCAAGGGCTTTACCCTTTTCACCAACAACGACGGTGCCTGGGTGGAAAATGCAGCGACGGAAGCGCAACTGGTGTCTGCCATGAAGGCCGGTCGGGAAATGTCGGTAAACGGCGAATCCAGCCGCGGCACCCGGACGACCTACAAGTTCTCGCTTTCCGGCGTCACAGCCGCGATCGACACTGCAGCACAAGCCTGCCGCTAACCGGCAGGCTCCCCCTCCGTTTTGACTTCCCCCGGTTGGGCTTATCAGGCCCCACCGGGCTTTTGGTGCTGGCTGAACCGGACATTTCTCGCCTGCATAGCACCAATGCATCGCGGAAAACTTGATTTTCAGCACGGTTTGTGGTTTTGGAACGCCAAGGCTTTAACCTGTAACGGCAGGTAATCCGGCAGCCGCGTTCCAAGAGTGAAACGCCGTGACGAGCGCCGGGAACACAACGGATCACGACATGGCGATTACGCTCGACATCGCGCGGGACAATCCGAACGCGCAGACAATTGCAGCCGCAGCCCCTTCACCGCTGCCTGGCGAAGACAAACCGACCTTGATCGGATTGTCGCGTGAGGAACTCGGCGAAGCGATGGGCACGATCGGCGTGCCGCCAAAACAGTGGCGCATGCGTGCTTCCCAGCTTTGGCATTGGCTCTATGTGCGTGGTGTCTCCGACTTCTCACAGATGACCAACATTGCAAAGGACCTGCGTCAAAAGCTGGACGACACCTTTTCGATCGCCCGTCCGGAAATCGTATCCGAACAGATTTCCGTCGATGGTACCCGCAAATGGCTCTTCCGCTTTCCTCCTCGGGGCGCCGGCCGGCCTGTTGAAGTCGAAACCGTCTATATTCCCGAAGAGGGCCGGGGCACGCTTTGTGTCTCCTCGCAGGTTGGGTGCACATTGACCTGCACTTTCTGCCACACGGGAACGCAGAAACTGGTGCGCAATCTGACGGCCGAAGAAATTCTTTCGCAGATCCTGATGGCGCGAGACCGTCTGGGCGACTTTCCCGACGCCAACACCCCGCAGGGCGCGATTGTGCCCTCCGAAGGCCGCCTTGTATCCAATATCGTCATGATGGGAATGGGAGAACCCCTCTACAATTTCGACAATGTCAAGAAGGCCCTGCTGATCGCGTCCGATGGTGACGGGCTATCCCTGTCCAAACGGCGGATCACCTTGTCGACGTCAGGCGTCGTTCCGGAAATCTTCCGCACAGGCGACGAAATCGGATGCAGTAAACGACGAATTGCGGGATGTTCTCGTTCCGATCAACAAGAAGTGGAATCTTGAGGATCTGCTCCACGCCTGTCGCCAGTATCCGGGCCTGTCCAACGCCAAGCGCATTACGTTTGAATATGTGATGCTGAAGGACGTCAACGACAGCAACAAGGACGCTCTCGAACTCGTCCGCCTGCTCAAGGGCATTCCGGCAAAGATCAATCTGATCCCGTTCAATCCGTGGCCGGGTTCGGAATATGAGTGCTCCGACTGGGAACGGATCGAGGAATTTGCCGACATCGTCAACAGGGCAGGCTACGCATCACCGATCCGCACGCCGCGCGGCCGGGACATTTTTGCCGCTTGCGGACAATTGAAATCGGCTTCGGAGCGCATGCGCAAGAAAGACCGCGAAGCGCTCGCAGCGTCCTGATCTGATCGCTGCACTTTGAAAGCGCATTCATCAAAATGGCGGACCAGGTCCGCCGTTTTTTCAGAACCAGATTCTGACGCTGGTCCTATGCGGCCGAGACTTCCCGCAGAAAATCGTTTACCGCTTCGTTCAGACTGTTCAGTTTCGAAGTCGCATTCTGCGTCGCCTCGTCGACTGCCCGGGCGGACATGTTGGTTGTGTCGACTGCGGTACTGACATTCGACATGTTGCTGCTTGCCGCCGACGTACCGGTGGAAGCTTCCGAAGCACTCCGGCTGATTTCACCAGTTGCCGCATCCTGTTCCTGCACGGCCGCGGCGATGGACGTGGTATTTTCATTCGCCTTCACCATAACCTCCGCCACGCCCTGAATAGCTGTGACCGCCTGTTCCGTAGCTGTCTGGATTTCGGCAATCTGATTGGAGATATCTTCCGTTGCCTTGGACGTTTGCGTCGCAAGTTCCTTGACCTCGGCGGCAACAACGGCAAATCCCTTGCCCGCCTCACCCGCTCGGGCCGCCTCGATCGTTGCATTGAGAGCCAGAAGATTGGTCTGTTCCGCAATCGCCTGGATCAGTCCGATGACTTCGCCGATCCTGGCCGACCCCGTGGAGAGCTGCGCCATCATTTCCGTACTTGTCTGGGTCTGACTGGTCGCATTGGCAATGACCTGGCTCGTTTCGTCGACCCGTTGACCGATTTCACTGATCGAGGACGACAGCTCCTCGGTCGCGGCCGCCACCAGTTGAACATTTCCGGAAGCTTCCGTCGTTGCCCGGCTGGCACTGTCGACTTCTTCGGAGGCGTTGGTTGCCGTTGTTATCATCGAAGCCGCGTTGGATTGCATCTCCGCCATCGATGTTTCCACCACACCCAGCAGTTCAGAGGACTCGGCTCTGAAACTTTCAATCAGAGTTTCAATTCGCTGCTGGCGTTCGTAGCGTTGATTTTCTTCTTCCTTGCGCGCCTCCTCCAGGCGAGCCTGTTCAGCAACACCGTCCCGGAAACCGGCAATCGCCGATGCAATTTCACCGATCTCATCCTCGCGTTTCGCCTCCGAGAACACGACGTTTACATCACCACCGGCGAGTTTGACTGCGCTTTGCACCAGATTTCTGATTGGGAAAACAATTGATCGTGCCGCAAACCAGCCGACCAATGTCATCACACCAAGGATGATCAGTGAGATAATTGCAATCTGATTGCGCAGCGTCGTTACCGGCATTTGAATTTCTTCGTCTGCCTCAACTGTGACCACCGCGAGATTGACACCTTCGAATTCAAGGGGAGCGGATGCCGCCAGGTAGGACTGGCCCCGGAAATTGTCCAAATGTCCTGTTGCAGTTTGACCGGCAAGTGCAGCCTCGGCAACGTCGCTGTTCAGGCTTTCCTTCAAAATATCGTTCTGGTCCGGCGTTTTAGCCGAATCGTTTCGGAACAACTTGTCCGAGCCAATGAGAATGGCCTCACCGGATTTTCCAAGACCCTGAACATCGGTCATTATCGCATTGATGTTGTCGATCGGCATCTGGAACACCAGAATGCCGAGCTTTTTGCCATTGTCAAAAACAGGCGTGGAGATAAAACTTGCAGGCGCATCTGCGCTCGGAGCGTAAGGCTTGAAATCGTAAAAGTGGATTTCCCCTTCCTGACCCTTCAAGGCTGCACTGAATGCGTTCCCGAGGTCGGTGTGCTTATATTCTCCGGTCAGCAAATTTGTGGCGTAATCCAGTTCCTTGAACACGGTGTAGATGAGCGAACCGTCTTTGGAAAACAGGAAAATATCGTAGTAACCGCGCGTCTTCAGCATGGTGCGAAACCAGGGATGATATTTCGCATGAGCAAGATCATACGGCGTTTCACCTGCGCTCATCAGCGCATCTTTTTCTCCAAGCGGGTGCGGGTTGTCGTGAATATAGGCCTTTTGAAGTGCGGATTGGGCATCGGCTCCCTGTGCGTTCCAGGATTCCTCAAAATCAATCACTGCCTCTTTCACGAAAGGGCTTTCCGCTGTGACGGTAAGATCTTGAACAATGGACTGGAGATAGCGTGACAGATCATCGCTTCGCACTTTTGCAAGCGCCGAAAGTCGCTCCTCAGCCTGTTCGTGAATATTTGTGGAACTGACCCAGTAGGCCAGTGCCCCAACAAGGACTGCCGCGACAACCGAGCACCCGGAGATAATCGCAGGCAGACGAAAACTGAGTTTGGAAAACCGGGATCCCACAGTCCCCTCCCGAAGTTGAATTTGCTTTTTCAAGCCTCGAGCTATTCAGATTACCCTTGGGTTAATTTAGTTTTTTTCGATACATAAATTATATTATATTTGGTTGCAAATAATATTAACAATAACCAGAAATAGATTCAGCATGTTAGTAATAACAATAAACAGTATTTCAAATGATTTTTATTTAAAAATACCTTTTCGAATCACCAATACAACAGATACAACCCTGAGACACAGTTTATTTCTGCA
>NZ_JAILWL010000201.1 GCF_025698965.1 Roseibium sp. | reverse complement strand
AGGCGGGATTGGCGGTTCTGGATTTCGTTGAAAGGGAACTGAAACTACGCACAATCTGCGCAATCACTCATCCGGAAAACACGCGCTCGGCCAACCTTCTCAAGAAAATCGGCTTCGAGGCGGACGGACAGCGCCATCTCACCGAAATCGGGTCGACTGCAGACTACTATTTATGGAAATTGCGTTACGTCGAAACGGGTTTGGCGTGAAGCAGAGGCACGAAGGCCTCGATATTATTGTTTTTCCCGCACTCGCACGACCACATCAACCCGAACCACTTCCATGCCTTCAGGCGCCCGGGGCAGTTTCCCGATCCCGACGCCTTCACCTGGAATATCGATCACCCGGTTTTCACCTTCGATGAAGAAATGATGGTGATCGGAAACGTTGGTGTCGAAATAGGTCTTGTTGCCTTCGATGGCGACTTCCCGCAGCAGGCCGGCCTCGGTGAACTGGTGCAGCGTATTGTAAACTGTCGCTAGCGACACCGGCACATCGGCGTCGACCGCTTCTTCGTGAAGCAACTCTGCGGAAACGTGGCGATCTCCCTTGGAATACAGAATTTCAGCCAGCGACACACGTTGGCGCGTCGGCCGCAATCCAGCCGTTCGCAGCATATCGGTCACATCTTTACCGGCGGTATCCGTCAGCATGCGTGTCGTCATTCCAAATCGATCCAAGTCTAAAGCCTTGTTTCCAATAGATTTTTCTCGTCTGCATCCTATTGGTCAAGAACTTGTTTCAACAGACATTCACCTATATCTGCCATTTCTTGTACCCAATATGCAAGTTTTTCACGCGGCAATTGGAACTCGCGGGCATCCGGAATTGCCAAAGTTCATACTCAAATCATTCAAAAAGGGCAGAAAAGCCCGCGATGTAGCGCAAGTCACATCTTTCGGTCATGGTTCCCCTGTGTTAGGAAGGCGCCATAAACGAACCAAAAACAACCCGTCCACCTTTGGGGGACTAGGGTAGGATACAAGAAAACGGATCTTGAATGACCGAGCGCCGCTCCAGCTACGACTACGAAGCTCTACTCGCCTGCGGCCGCGGCGAGTTGTTTGGCCCTGGCAACGCCCAATTGCCTCTTCCTCCGATGCTGATGTTCGACCGGATTACGGATATTTCCGAAACCGGTGGCGAATATGACAAGGGTTATGCCCGCGCCGAGTTCGACATCAAACCGGACCTGTGGTTCTTCCCGTGTCATTTCCAGGGTAACCCAGTTATGCCGGGGTGTCTGGGTCTTGACGCCATGTGGCAGCTGACAGGGTTCTATCTTGGCTGGCTCGGTCTTCCTGGAAAAGGCATGGCGCTTTCCACCGGCGAGATCAAATTCAAGGGTATGGTCACACCTGACGTGAAAAAGGTCGAATATGGTGTGGACTTCAAACGGATCATGAAGGGCCGACTGGTTCTGGGCATCGCCGATGGCTGGCTGAAAGCCGACGGCGAACAGATCTACAAGGCAACCGATTTGCGCGTTGGCCTGGCGAAAACCTAAAGGCGCTATTTAGTCACTATCGAATTGAACCGGCGTTTCTTATTATTCGGAAGCGCCGGTTTGCGCATTATGTAAGGGTCAAGCAGGCAAAAACTCAATTCAAAAGCCTTGCCGTACCCGAGAAGAAAGTAGGAGACCGCAATGAGACGCGTTGTCGTCACCGGGATCGGAATCGTGTCGTCCATCGGATCGAACGCACAAGAAGTTCTGGCAAGCCTCCGAGAGGGCAAATCCGGTATCAGTTTTGCTCCCGACTATGCCGAACATGGCTTCCGGAGCCAGGTTCAAGGCAAACCGGATGTCGATATTCCGTCTCTGATCGACAAACGTCAGCTTCGCTTCATGGGCGACGGCGCGGCATATAACTACATTGCCATGCAACAGGCGATCGCAGATAGCGGCCTGGAAGAAAACGACGTTTCCAACACCCGGACCGGTCTGATTATGGGTTCCGGTGGCCCGTCGACCAAAAATCTGTTCCAGGCACACCAGATTGTTCTGGAAAAAGGATCTCCGAAGCGCATGGGTCCCTTCATGGTGACCCGTGGCATGAGCTCGACCAACTCTGCCTGCCTGGCAACGCCGTTCAAGATCAAGGGGATCAACTATTCGATCACCTCTGCCTGCTCCACGTCTGCACACTGTATCGGTTCGGCAACCGAGCAGATCCAGTTCGGCAAGCAGGATGTGATGTTCGCCGGCGGCGGCGAAGAGCTGGACTGGACGCTGTCCTGCCTGTTCGACGCCATGGGTGCGATGTCCTCCAAGTACAACGACACACCTGAAACGGCTTCGCGTGCCTATGATGCGACCCGCGACGGCTTCGTGATCGCTGGCGGTGGTGGTGTTGTCGTTCTGGAAGAACTGGAACATGCCAAGGCGCGCGGCGCGAAGATCTACGCTGAAGTAACCGGATATGCGGCCAATTCCGACGGCTACGACATGGTTGCTCCGTCCGGTGAAGGCGGAGAGCGCTGCATGCGGCTTGCCATTGAAACCATTGGCGAGCGCAAGGTCGACTACATCAACACACACGGCACATCGACACCGGTCGGCGATGTCGGCGAGATTGAAGCCATTCGGCGGGTCTTCGGCGAAAACCAGCCGCCGGCGTCTTCCACGAAATCACTGACCGGGCACAGCCTTGGTGCAACCGGCGTTCAGGAAGCTATCTATTGCCTGCTCATGCTGCAGAACGACTTCATGACGGCATCCGCCAATATCACCGAGCTCGATCCAGCCTTGAGCAAGGACGAGATTGTCATGGAGCGTGTCGATAACGCCGGTCTCGATACCGTGCTCTCCAACAGCTTCGGTTTCGGAGGCACCAACGCCTCCCTAGCACTGTCGCGCTACCACGGCTGAGGAGAAATTCATGTCTGAAATGATGAAGGGCAAACGCGGCCTGATCATGGGCGTTGCCAACGATCACTCCATTGCCTGGGGCATTGCCAAAACCCTGGCCGATCATGGTGCTGAACTCGCCTTTACCTATCAGGGCGATGCTTTCGGGAAGCGCACCAAACCACTGGCCGATTCCGTCGGGTCGAACATTCTGTTGCCGTGTGATGTCGAGGACATCGATTCTGTCGATGCCGTATTCAACACCCTCAAGGAAGAATGGGGCAGCATCGACTTTCTGGTGCATGCCATCGCGTTTTCCGACAAGTCGGAGCTCCGCGGTAAATTTGCCGATACAACGCGGGAAAACTTCACCCGCACGATGCTGATTTCCTGCTTCTCATTCACGGAAATCGCCAAACGCGCAGCGGAACTGATGACTGACGGCGGTTCCATGATAACGCTCACTTATGGCGGTTCCACCAAAGTGATGCCGAACTACAACGTCATGGGTGTCGCGAAAGCGGCACTTGAATCATCCGTGCGTTATCTGGCGGTGGATTACGGCGAGCAGAACATTCGCGTTAACGCGATTTCGGCCGGTCCGGTCCGGACACTTGCAGGCTCTGGCGTTTCCGACGCACGTCTGATGTTCAACTTCCAGAAACGCAATTCACCGCTTTGCCGGACAGTCTCTCTTGATGAAATCGGTGGCACCGGTCTCTATCTGCTGTCTGATCTTTCCGGTGGTGTCACTGGCGAAGTCCACTTTGTCGACAGCGGCTACAACATCATGTCGATGCCACGCCTGGAAGAGTTGAAGGCGCAGGAAACCAAAGTCGATTAGGCCTTGGGACATTTGCAAATACAAAAAGGCGGTCCGTTGGCCGCCTTTTTCATGTCCGGCAACAATCAAATCGGATCAGTCCTCGATCAATTCGTCCGGATAAACACCGAAGAGCCGTGTCTGATCGAGCCAGCCGTCGTAAGTGCTGCCGTTGACACGGCACCACCCGCCGGCACATTCGGTAATTGAGGTCAGAACAAAGGGTTCAAGTTCCGCGACGATATCGGCGTCGGAACGAGACCGCGCGCGAAGTGGGGTGCGGTCTGACTTTTCCCAGGGTGTTACCAGAGCCGTGCGCCGGCCTGACAGCAATGAGTGAAACACCCAGCCTTGCTTGCCTTCCCAGTCGCGGATACGGCGCCAGTTTTCAAATTCCTGAATGATCTCGACAGGTAACCCCGACTGGACGAACGTCCAGGCTATTCCGTGTTCCCTGGAAGGGCCCAGACGCACATTGACACGGTCGGATTTCAAACTGACGAACCGCGGAATGGGTAGACCGGTAACGCCCGTGGTCGTTCCCTGTGTTGCTGCGGGATGGGATGTTCCGAAAATTCCGGCAAATATTACAATTATTGCCAGCAAGGTGCGGGTACCTGGAGTCGAACGTGCCATATTGTCCGGTAGTCCAATTGTTATTGATCGTTACTTGAAGCAAACCTGTACAGAAAAACAGGCGCGAAAACCAGCAGGCCGATTCTTGACTGCTGACAATGCACGATGAATGAAACCGATCCCTTGTTTCTGCCGGACCATCTGGTAAGGAAAAGGGTGTGGTCTCTTCCGCTCGCGCAACGCGCAGCGTAAAGGTGAATCCGTTGAGGTTAATAAAGTCTCAACGCAGCGCGAAAGGCAGTTGATATGGCGAAAAAGAAGCCTGTCGTTGTTGTGACCCGGAAGCTTCCGGATGTTGTCGAAACCCGGATGCGTGAGCTTTTTGAAACGCGTCTCAATGAAAATGACAGGCCTTTTAGTCAGGCAGAACTGGTGGAAGCGGTCAGAACAGCGGATGTTCTGGTGCCAACAGTTACCGACCGAATCGATTCCTCCGTGCTCAGCCAGGCTGGTGAGAATCTCAAATTGATCGCCAATTTCGGAAACGGTGTCGACAATATCGATGTCGTTTCCGCAAACAATCGCGGCATCAACGTCACCAACACACCGGGTGTCCTGACCGAAGATACCGCGGACATGACCATGGCATTGATCCTGTCGGTGCCGCGGCGTCTTGCCACAGGCATCAAGGCGCTGGAAGGCGGTGACTGGGCGGGCTGGTCTCCAACCTGGATGCTAGGGCACCGGATCTGGGGCAAACGGCTCGGCATTATCGGCATGGGTCGAATTGGTCAGGCAGTTGCCCGGCGCGCAAAAGCCTTTGGCATGTCGATCCACTATCACAACCGGCGACGGGTCTCAGACGAGATTGAAGAGGAACTGGAAGCAACCTTCTGGGAAAGTCTCGACCAGATGCTGGCGCGCATGGATGTGGTCTCGGTCCATTGCCCTCATACGCCCGGAACCTTTCACCTGCTGTCTGCCAGACGGTTGAAGCTCCTGAAACAGGACGCTTATGTGGTCAACACCGCTCGCGGCGAAGTCATTGATGAAAACGCGCTGATCCGCATGCTGGAAGCCGGTGAGCTTGCCGGTGCCGGTCTCGACGTTTTCGAACACGAACCAGCGGTCAATCCGAAGTTGGTCAAACTCGAAAACGTTGTGCTGTTGCCGCATATGGGCTCGGCTACAATCGAGGGTCGGATCGAAATGGGCGAGAAAGTGATCATCAACATCAAGACGTTCATGGACGGTCACCGGCCGCCGGACCGCGTCCTGCCGTCTATGTTGTAACTTGCAATAACGAGACATTGTTTGAACGACATCCAGCCAGACTTCCCCTTTCGAATTCCTGAAAAACTGCTGTGGCTCAGGCAGAAGGAGGCAGGGAGGACATGGCTGGATCGCCTTCCAGATCTCTTCAGAACCGCCAGATCCAGATTTGACCTCGACAGTGTCGGGCAACCGTTTTCCGGCGGATACGTCTCTTTTGTCCTGCCTGCGAAACGGGGGCCGGACGACGTCATCCTGAAACTTCAGTTTGTGCATCGCGAATCCCGATTTGAAGCTGATGCGCTCAGACACTGGAACGGTCTGGGAGCGTGCCGGCTTCTCGGCCATGATCCCGAGATCGGAGCGATGCTGCTGGAACGCTGTCGCCCGGGCAGCTATCTCGCAGAAGCACCAGAGACCGATCAGCTTGGAGTCCTGGCAGATTTGCTAAGAAAACTGCTGGTTCCTGCAGGCGATCCGTTTTTGTCGCTTATAGAAGAATCCACCAGCTGGATTTCGTCCCTCGAAAAAGACTGGCTCAATGCGGGCAAACCTTGCGAAAGATATCTGGTGGACTTCGCTGTCTCTGCGCTGAAAGAGCTGAATTCCACAGAGACAGAGCAAGTTCTGCTGCACCAGGATCTTCACGGCCACAACGTCTTGTCCGCCGATCGGGAGCCATGGCTGGCAATTGACCCGAAGCCGCTGGTGGGCGATCCCGCCTTTGCCCTTAGTCCGATCGTACGTAGCTTTGAATTCGGACACACAAGAGAAGCAGCCCGCTTTCGTCTTGATCGGCTATCCGAAGAGCTGGCGCTGGACCGGGAGCGCGCGAGGCTCTGGACGGTCGGACAGACCATGGCCTGGGCATTTGACAGTGCCTATTCAGAAAGGCATTTCGAAACAACAAGATGGCTCATGGACTAGATCATACGCGCGTCTAGCAGACTGCAATGAGGCAGCAGTTCGAAGCCGTTTTTGCGTTCCGTCGGGACGATGTGAATTTGTTTGGATACGAAGCACTAAACCGCTGGAAACCGACAGCTTTTCAAAGTTCAACAACAAAACAGCCGGGTAAATTCACCCCTTCAATCGCAGCCTTTGGTACGAGTGTAAAACCTAGTCTTTTGGACCGGCGTATTTTTCCCACAGCGCATTTTCGCCCATGCCTTCAATGAAGGCCTTGTGGGCGCTGTATTCAGTGTCCGTCATAGGCCGTGAAAGTGGCGCCGGGCGCTGTTTGGCATTGAAGGTGCCAAGTTCACCCGGCTCGGCCGATGTAGCACTTCCGGAAGACATATCTTCCTCCGGCATCAAACCAAGCGCCTTTTGTCGACCGCCTATCAGCTCCAGATAGACTTCGGCCAGAATTTCCGCATCGAGCAGCGCGCCGTGTTTGACGCGTTTGGAATTGTCGATGCCATAGCGCGAGCAGAGTGCATCAAGCGAATTCGGGCCTGTCGGTCGCTTGCGCCGGGCAATTTCCAGCGTATCGATCACCTGGCTGTTAGGGATCGTCCTGCGGCCGACCTTCTCAAGTTCGAAGTTGATGAAGCCCATGTCGAAAGCGGCGTTGTGAATGACCAGTGTCGCGTCACCAACAAATTCCAGAAATTCATCTGCGACCTGCTCAAACAAAGGTTTGTCGGACAGAAATTTCTCGGACAGCCCATGAACCCGAAAAGCTTCTTCCGGCATATCCCGCTGCGGGTTGATATAGACGTGGTAGACGTTTCCGGTGGGAATATGGTTGATCAGCTCAACGCCGCCAATTTCCACCAGGCGATCACCGCCGCGCGGATTAAGACCCGTAGTTTCCGTATCGAAGGAGATTTCGCGCATTTTTTGCCTTTTGCCTCTTCCATCAATGTGCAGCTTGGCCGCGCGGAGGCAAGTCTGGCCGCTGTTTTTCCCCGGTCTTCGTTGACATTTATGCATCCGCGGAGAGTTTGCCCAGGATTTCATCCACACGCTGCTCGGCAGCTTCAACGCCATATCCGGTATCGACCAGAAAATCGGCCCGGCGACGCTTTTCCGCATCCGGCATTTGTTTGTTCAATATGGAAAGAAACCGCGCTTCGTTCATGCCGGGACGCGCCAGCACGCGTTGCCGCTGAATTTCGGCATCCGCAGTAACCACGACGGTAACGTCGACACGGTCTTGTCCTCCGGTTTCAAACAGAAGAGGAATATCCAGCAACACGATTTCATTGCCGTCAGCCCTGGCTTCTTCCAAAAACCGCTGCTCTTCCTCCTGCACCAGCGGATGCACGATCTTCTCAAGGCGCTGCATAGCCTCCGTGTTGCCCAGCACCTGTTTTGACAACAAGGCACGGTCGACCTTGCCGTCGATCACGGTCCCGGGAAACTCAGCTTCTATCAGCGGTGCCGCCCGGCCTTCGTAAAGGCCGTGAACGACCGCATCAGCATCATGAACGGGAACACCTCTGGCGGCGAACATTTTGGCCGTGGTCGACTTGCCCATGCCGATCGAACCGGTCAGACCAATGCGGATCACGCTGACACTCCAAGATCTTCCAGTATCAAGGCTCTCAGTGTGTCATCCACTTCCGGCCGAACACCGAACCATCGTTCAAAGCCCGGGACTGCCTGATGCAGCAGCATTCCAAGTCCATCCACTGTTGGGTTGCCTCTGGCAGCGGCGTTTTTAAGCAAATCTGTTTCCAAAGGCACGTAAACGATATCGGTGACAAGTGCCGTTGTCGGCAAAGGTGCGAGATCTATTTCAAGTGGCGGCTTTCCGGTCATTCCAAGTGATGTCGTGTTGACCAGAAGATCTGCTTCTTCAAGCAATTTCCCCAACTTTTCCCAACCATGCGCAATTGTTTTGGAACCAAATTCATCGGCTATTCGTTGTGCTTTTTCCTGCGTACGGTTCACGATATGCACAGTTGTGAACTTTCGCGAAAGCAACGCCCAGACAATCGCTCGGGCCGCACCGCCCGCTCCAAGGACGAGAGCCGTTCCAGGTGCGTTGTCCCAATCCGGCGACAGCTGATCAAGATTTCCCAAAAAGCCCAAACCGTCGGTATTCGCGCCGCAGAGTTTTCCGCTTTCATCAAGCCAGAGCGTGTTTGCAGCACCCATTGTTCTGGCCGCTTCGTCGAGCCAATCGCAGCTTGCCGCCGCCGTTTCCTTGTGAGGCACCGTGACATTTGCCCCGATCAGACCCGAGGCAGAAAAATTCCGGTAAAACGCTTCAGCCGTTTCCGGAGCGACGTCCACACGGCCATATTCTCCGGCAAGACCGTGTTTTTTCAGCCAGTAGCCATGGATCAATGGCGATCTTGAATGAGCGACCGGATGTCCGGTAATAGCCGCCTTGGGAAAAATATTGCTCATGTTTCGATGATCCCAAGCGTCCGCAACTCGGCAAGCAGCGGCAACATGGGCAGTCCGAGAATGGTGAAATAGTCACCCTCGATCTTTTCGAACAGCTGAATTCCAATGCCTTCCAACTGATAGGCACCCACGCTTGAAAGAACCGAATTGCCGGCATCGGCTAGGTAATGTCCGATAAAAGTCGGCGTCAGGTCGCGCATTGTGAGACGCGCCGTTGAAACGTGTCTCCAGATTGCTTCACCATTTCTGGACATCACCACGGCCGAATGAAGCTCATGCGTTTTTCCGGAAAATGTGAGCAACTGTCGACGGGCAGCTTCCATATCGTCCGGCTTGGTCCGGCGTTCACCGTCAAATGCCAGGATCTGATCGGCACCGACCACGAGATCACCGGATCTGCGACCGCTGACATCATTCGCCTTCGCCTCTGCCAGAACGCTGGCCAGGTCTTCCGGCAGAAAGCCTGCCTTCAATAGAGGTGCCTCCACGGCACGTTCATCGACATCTGCAGGATCGACGTCGATCGCCAGGCCGGCATTTTGCATCAATTCCGCGCGGATTTTGCTTCCGCTCGCCAGAACAAGTGCCATGGTGTACCTCTCAAATGTTGGCCGAACTTTCTGCTTCCGAGATATCGTCCTGCTCGGCTTTGTAATCCTTGAAAAGGGTCAAAATTTCAGCAGCCGTTTCCTCGACCGACCGCCGGGTGACATCAATCAGCGGCCATTCCTGTTCCGAGCAGAGCCGCCGTGTCATGTTGATTTCCTGCGAAATCTCCTTCCGGTCGACATAGGTATCGTTGTAGCCGTCCGAATTGAGCGACAGCACGCGGTTTCGCCGAATCTGCTGGATACGCTCAACGGATGCGATCAATCCGACGATCATCGGCTTTTTCAGGCTCTTCACATGTTCCGGTAATGGAATACCGGGAACAAGCGGTACATTCGCAGCCTTGATGCCCCGGTTTGCAAGATAGATGCATGTCGGGGTCTTTGACGTCCTTGAGATACCGATCAAAACGATATCGGCGGATTCAAGATCGTCCCAAACCTGGCCGTCGTCATGCATCATCGTGTAATTGAGCGCTTCCATGCGACGGAAATACTCGGCGTCCAATTCGTGCTGCCCGCCAATGCGATGGGTCTGGGTCACGTTGAGATAGGACTGAAACACAGCAAAAACCGGATCCAATATATTCACGAACGGCACGCCGAGTTCGCGGCATTTGTGCTCCAGCCGTTTTGCGATCTCGTCATCGACCAGCGTGTAAAGGACAATGCCCGGCGCGTTTTCGATTTCGCTGATAACGCGATCCAGCTGCTTGGGCGACCGCACGAGAGGATAGACATGCTCTATTTCCTGAACATTGTCATACTGGACCGTCGCCGCACGGGCCACGGTCATCAGCGTTTCGCCGGTAGAGTCACGAGATGCAGATGGAAGTAGTGTCTCGACTTGTTCACGATGTCATCCCCAGACCTGTTGATGAAATGGGAGTCATCTCCCTGTCACTGTCCTTAGCACGAAGTTTATGCACGCTTGGCAGGATTTATTAACAAAGCTTAAAGACGCGCAAACTGACTCCGAAACGGTTGTGGGTCGATGTGGATTCACAAGGGAGCTGTGACATATCGACAGATTATCCACCAGCGCCCAATTTCTTAACGAAAGGTAAACACTCTCACAAGTGACTGTAATAAAGAAACTAATTTTGTTATCGACTCCTGGGGAGTGTTTCAACTGAACAATAGCTTCGATTTTTCCCGACGAGAAAATTGAGCTTATGCATTGTGGATAGAAAATGATCCCGGTAATCCACGCACAAATATAAAAAACAGATTCAAAATAAGAATCTTATTAGATTTGAAATGTGGGAAAGGCGACCTCATGAAATCCCAAGACAGATCCGTGATGCGGGTGCTCTCCGGAGAAAAGCTATGGCCACCTCCCATCTGGATGATGCGCCAGGCCGGACGCTATCTTCCCGAATACAGGAAAGTCAGAGCCAAGGCGTCAAACTTCCTCGACTTCTGCTATTCCCCCGATCTTGCAACAGAGGTCACACTCCAGCCGATCCGTCGGTATGGTTTTGATGCAAGCATACTGTTTTCGGACATCTTCGTCGTACCCGACGCCATCGGATATCCGGTTCTTTTTGAAGAAGGACGAGGTCCGGTTCTGGAACCGCTTTCTTCAGATCTTATCGATCGCCTCGAACA
>NZ_JAILWL010000200.1 GCF_025698965.1 Roseibium sp. | reverse complement strand
CATATACGATGCCTTCGCTCTGGCTGCGGTTGAAGCCGACCGTGAAGGGCACCGGAGCCGGTCTGGTCTCTTCTTCCGGTGCGTCTGGCCCCGTTGTTGCCCCCATTGTTGCCCCTGGGGATACGCCCGTGGGTGCGCGTGTCTTTGCCACCATAAAGAATCACCTTTCGGAGATCCTTTAGGTGTCGAGGATCTCTGTTTCGTCAATCTTGATGTCGAAACCTTCCAGCCCCACGTAGTGACGCTCACGGGTAGCCAGCAGGCGAATTGAACTGACACCCAGATCTTTCAGGATCTGAGCGCCCAGACCAACCTCCCGCCATTGTTCCTGTCTAGCTTGCGCGGAGCTGTGCTCCTCGGTATCAGCAGCTTCAAAATCGGTTCTCGTGCGTCTGGACTGGCGGGCGACACCGACCGAACCTTCACGCAAATAGACAATCACCCCGCGGCCGCGCTCTGCGAATTGTTCCATGATCTGATCAAGCGCCTGCGTTTCACCGAAGACATCGTCAAGCACCGATTCCAGCTGCAAACGCACAGGAACACTGCGCCCGTCCAGAATGTCACCATAGACGATGGCCAGATGGTGCATCGGATCGTATGGCGTTGAATAAGTCATCGCGTAAGCCGGACCGGCCACGGTTTCGACAGGCTGTTCGTTGACCCTTTCAACCATGCGTTCCGTGCGTTGGCGCCAGGCAATCAGATCGGAGACGGAGACCATTTTCAGATCATGTTCTGCTGCGAATTCTGCGACCTGCGGTCCACGTTTGACGGTGCCGTCATCATTGACGAGTTCGCTGATGACACCAACCTCTTCAAGGCCTGATAGGCGGCAGAGATCGACCGCAGCTTCCGTATGACCCGAGCGCATCATCACACCGCCTTCCTTGGCAACGAGCGGGAAAATGTGCCCCGGGCGCACGAAATCGTCGGCACCGACATTCGGGTTGGCAAGCGCACGCACGGTCGAGCAACGCTCTTCGGCTGAGATACCCGTCGTCAGTCCCTGACGATAATCGACGGAGATAGTAAATGCAGTCGCAAGCGGTGCATCGTTTTCCGCAACCATCGGATCGAGTCTCAAACGGCGAGCATGAGACACTGTCATCGGTGCGCATATGATGCCGGACGTGTGACGCACCATGAATGCCATCTGCTCAGATCTGATTTTTGACGCTGCGACGATCAGATCGCCTTCGTTTTCGCGGTCGTCATCATCGGTCACGACCACCATTTCTCCACGCTCGAATGCACGGATAGCTTCTGCGACACGGGCCTGGGACACGGGATGCTCCTTGGTTGTAGACAGTCCGAGAAAGTCGTTTGGGGTAACAGTGCCATCGGTTGCGATGGCAATCTTGCGGGCCATGTCCCGCGAAACCCACACGTTGGGGTCATTGCACAGGGCTGTTACAGACGCAGGTGACAGGTTGGCGCGGCGCGCAAAGGCGCTGCGGCTTTCACCGGTTTGCAAGAGCCATTGATCCAGTCTCATGAAATTGCATATACGCCTGTTTTCTTTCAGTCACAAGAGAAAGAAAGGTGTATTTTCAGCGACACTAAAATTTCAGGCTAAGAAGTCAGGCCGATTTCACGAATTGTGCGGCTCGGGAGACAAAGGCAGCCGTCATCCAGCGTTGCTCAAGACCCTGATCTTTACACAAACCTGCCAGATCCTCCTTGAGATAAGTCGTATAATAAGGTTCATGAAAAAGCTGCGGAAAGAGCGACAGAAGACCGTCGTAATCCGGCACATCTCCTGTCTGCAGGCTGTCGACAAACAGGAATGAGCCACCTGGCTTCAACACGCGCGCAATTTCAGCGATCACCTGCCGGCGTACCTTGGGAGGCAACTCGTGAAACAGGAAGATACAGGAAACAACATCAAGTGAGCCGTCGGCAAAGGGCAATTCTTCGGCCATAGCCGTCACATAGCTGGCACGTCGGGTTCGGATCCGTTCGCGCGCGACCGACAGATAGGGCTCTGAAAGGTCGAGGCCCGTGCCGTAAAGTCTGGGAAAGGCTTTCAGGGCAGGGCGCAGCAAACCTCCAGTTCCACAGGCAAGGTCCAGATAGGCAATCTTGCGCTGGTCCTTGCGCCTCAGTATTTCGGCAAAGGGCAGGAGTGCGCGTCGTCGCATGGCAGCGGTTGCACCTGAAAACAGTACATCAACCTGAAAATCGTAAAGCCGTGCGCTGTCCTCAGTCATCCAGCCATCGGTCTGAAAGTGAAAATTTTGACGATAGTAGCGCGGCAGAGTTTCAGCGAACCCTCCCGCGTTGTCGTTGACTTCCTGATGGGCGCCCGTCGCCCGGCGCCGGGCGACTTCCGGGGCGTCCCTGAAAAATGCCCGGCTGGTCGCAAGCAGCTCACGCGGGCTCATCGTCCCGTCTGAAGGCATCGGATAGATCCCTTCCTCTACGGCTTTCATGTCGTCCGCAAAGAGCCTGACGATATCGGTGAGCATGCACCGCTGGCTCGGAACCGGTCCGACCGGAATGACCTTTGGTGTTTCAGGTAGCTCTTTTTGGATCTGCCGATTCATCCGGCGCATGGCTTCCGAATGCAGCGTATAGAGCGCCACGCGGCTGCCCTGGCGGAGAGCATAGCGTGTTTTGCGGGCAAGGCTGTAAAGCGGCGGCAGTCCTCGGGTTCTGTCTGAAGATCCTGTCTTTTCGTCCACCGCTTGCATGGCTCACTCCCTGTTCAAGACCGCCACTACTTCAATATGGGGCGAATACTGGAACTGGTCCACAGGTGTGACGGTTTGGAGCGTATATCCGCCATCGATCAACGTTCTGAGATCGCGGGCAAGCGTTGCGGGATTGCAGGAGACGGCAACGATTGTGTTGACCTTGGAGTTCGCCAGAAGGTCTGCCTGGGCCTGCGCGCCGGCACGCGGTGGGTCAAAGACCACCGCGTTGAACGGTTCCAGTTCTTCACGCACGAGCGGTCGGCGGAAAAGGTCGCGCCTTTCGAAGGTGACTTTCTTCAAACCTTGCGGCTTGCGCAATGCTTTGTCGAATGCGGCAACCGCTGCAGCGTCCCCCTCGACCGCATGTACATTGGCGAACCTTGCCAGACGAAACGCAAAGGTTCCGATGCCGGAAAAAAGATCTGCGACGTTTTTTGCCTTGCCGACACCATCAAGCACCAGTTTTGACAACACTTCTTCCCCGGCAAGGGTTGCCTGAGCAAAACCACCGGCGGCCGGAACCACGCCTATCCCGTCCATATCAAGTACAGGGGGGCGAACTTCCAATAGAACTTCGCCATTCACCGAAAGTCGCGCCAGATCCAGCTTGACCGTCTTTTGAGAAAGCGCCGGGATCTTGCGATCGTAGTTCCTGTCTGCCTTGTCGATGGCAACATCCAGTCCGGCCGTGGTCACCAGAACCGTGACCCGCATTTCCCCCTTTTTAGGAAGGATTTCTGTGGCCAGCTCGGTAAGGCCCGGCAATGCCTTCTCGATGGCAGGTGACAGCGCCGCGCATCCCGATGCATCAACAAGCTGATGACTGGCCTTGCCGTGATAGCCGAGAATGACCTTGCGTCCTGCACGGCCCGCTGTAAGAACTGCCCGTCTGCGGCCACCTGCGGTGGCTGCAATCGTCTCCGAGACCGCAGCTTCAATTCCGCTGCCTTTCAACGCGCGGTCCACCAGCTGCTGCTTCCATTTCAGATAAGGTTCTTCCGCATAGTGCTGCATGGAACAGCTGCCGGAAGTTTCGCTGTGCTTGCAAACCGGGGCAACACGGTCAGGCGACGGCGTAACGATCCGCGGATTGAGTGCGCGGCCATTGACGACCTTTGCCATCACCGTTTCGCCCGGAAGCGCTCCGGCGACATAGACGGGACCGGTATCGGTGTCAGCGATGCCATCGCCTCGGTGACCGAGTTCTGAAATAATCAATTCTTGTTCGCTCATGGCAGAGCGATAGCGTCAACGCTCATGCTGAGCAAGCTCTTACAGAACAAACCCTCGGGCATCCGATGGTTTCAGGGCGGAAGAGGTCTGCCGGTCTTCTTCCCGTGAAGCAACCACTCCGCATTCCCGTCGCCGCCTTTGAGCGGCGAAGGCACAAGAGCACCTGCGGTCCAGCCCGGAACAGTCGCCAACCAGTTCTGGAGACTGGCGGCGGTGTTCTCTGCAATTTGCGGGTCAACAAGACCACCCTTGCCGATCTTGTCCTTCCCGGCTTCGAATTGCGGCTTGACCAGGAAGATCCCTTCTGCCCCTGTTGCGGCAAGGCTCAGCGCAGGAGGCAGGGCAAGCTTGAGCGAGATGAAACTGACGTCGGATACCAGCAGTTCAGGCCGGTCGCCACCAAGATGCTCCTGTGTGAGGTCGCGGGCATTGAGCCCATCTTGAGCGTGCACCTGAGGATGGGCGCGAAGACTTTCGTGCAACTGGTCATGCCCCACATCGATCGCATGAACCTTTGCGGCCCCGTGTTCCAGAAGCAATTGAGTGAAGCCACCGGTGGACGCGCCGATATCCAGGCAGGTCCTGCCTTTCGGGTCGACTTCAAATTGGCGCAGACCTTCAACGAGTTTCAATGCTGCACGGGAGACGAAGCGGGAGGCCGGGTCGTCAACGGTGATCGCAACACCTTGACCGATTTTCTGAGCAGGTTTGGTGCAGACGATGCCGTCCAGGGAAACGGTACCGCGCAGGATCGCATCGCGTGCCCGGGCGCGGCTGGGAAAACGGCCGATATCCACGAGGTGCTGGTCGAGGCGTTGTTTTGACATGCGCGGGGTTTTAGGTGCACTTGAGCCCAATGAAAAGCACAAGCCTGACTTTTAGCCGAAGCAGCTTGCGATTGCCGAAATCAGGCGGTCGGCATAGACCCGTTCCCCGGCATAAAACCAGAGAAACACCGACAGCGCGACAAGGCCTGTCGCGCCGGCAGTCAATCCAATGTATAGCGGCATCCGCATGATATCGGGTGCTCCGGCTAGCCGATCAGGAAGAAGCGGGTGCGTTGTCGATCAGACGGCGCAACTTCCTCAAGGCATTTTCTTCCTCTTCGGCGTAAGCGATGGTGCCGACAAACTTGTTGTCTGCATCCATCAGGTAAACAGCAGCAGAATGGTCCATCGTATAGTCGCCGTCGTCAAGAGGGACCTTTTTGGCGTAGACCCTGTAGGCTTTGATTATGGCATCGACCTGCTCCCGGGATCCGGTAAGAGGTGTGATACGCTCGTCGAATGCAGCAACATAGTCACGCATCACGTCCGGTGTGTCGCGCTCGGGATCCACGGAAACGAAAGCGTAATTCAGTTTTCCTGCATCATCGCCCAGAACGTCCATCCAACCCTGCAGTTCGGACAATGTCGTCGGGCATACATCCGGACAGAATGTGAAACCGAAGAAGATCAGGGTCGGCTTTCCGGCAAATGTCTTGTCGGTCACCGTCTCGCCATTGCCGTTGACCAGCTCAAATGGACCGCCGATAGCAGCAAGCGGTTCGATCAGGGCTCCGGAATTCTTGTTACCGGCGGTTTGCTGATAAACCAGCACTCCGGAAACAACTGCGAGGGCGGCGACTGCCGCCCAGGCCGTGTACCGGAAGAGTTTCAAACCAGACATGGTTCAGCCTTCTCCTGGAGGATTAGTTTTTGCTGTGGTCCATATTACTTTGATCACCGCCATCCTTGTTCATATGGCCGTGATCCATCGATTTTGCACCCATTTTTGCGACCGAGAGTTCTATGCCGACGTCACCGGCTTTCTCGAAGGTGAGGATCACCGGCACGCTGGTACCTTCTTCAAAGGACTGGTTGAGCCCCATGAACATGATGTGAAGACCACCGGGTTGCAGCTTGACGGTTTCGCCTGCCGGAATCTCAATGCCGTTGTCCAGCTTGCGCATCTTCATGACGCCGTCGGTAACAGCCATTTCATGAATTTCGGTTTTCCCTGCAACATCGGAGCTCGCGGCGATCAGACGGTCCGTTTCCGAACCGTTATTGACGATTTCGACAAACCCGCCACCAGCTTTTGCCTTGGGTGGAGTGGCGCGCGTCCAGGCGTGAGACAGAGACAGGTCACCGGCTTTGTAGTCGCTGGCGACAGCGGAGAGGGAAACGAGCGTCAACGCCGTCGCTGCGGCGATCGCTTTAATGAGTTTCATGGGTTCGATCCTTGATATCTGAGCAATGTTGAGCGTTTCAGATCAAGGTGGTCGGAGGTCCTCGGATCGGGGTGGTTCGTCCTCTGTCAGCAACACAGATTGGCTGATCTGTTACCGCCAGTGGAGTGACCTGACCCGGTTCGACAAATGACGTTACCGAGGAGATGCCCGACAGACAGGGCCCAAGCGCGCAGCCATGCGCACATAGGAGCCCACACTGACAGGCCAGCAAGTCATGCGATCCGGAATAGGTTTGCTCCTGACTGGAGGGTTGGCAAAGGCTCGAAAGCCCCGCTGCCGCTGCAGCTTCCGGGGATAGGGCTGTTGCCAGAACCACGAGACACAGCCGCAGTGAAAACGCGAGCGTTGCAAACGCCACCAACGGGTGGCGCTCTCGCCGCAAGATCTGCATCTGTGTTCTGCGCAAAGCCATGAAACGGCTATAGGCCGGAACAGGCGCGCTGTCGAGCGGCGAAACCGCGCAGGTCACCCATCACCAGTTGGTCAGAGGAATTCAGGTCTGTTTGTCGGTGCTGTCTGCAGTTCCGGCGTTGCCTGATGTACTGTCTGCAGAAGCCGAAATGTCCTTGACGCCCGGCGTCTCCGCCGAAGCGGTATCCTCGGTCTTCTCGCTATTCGCGTCGTCTTCGGCTGGCGCATCGAAGTTGTAGATATCGTCTTCATAGGCCGGGAATTCTTCCGGTGGAATAACGTATTCCTCCGCTTCGGCGTCAAGCGGCTCTGGAGAGATGACACTGCCGACCTGCGCGGTGGCGGCGTATTCGAAGTCTGTCTTTTCGTCGGCAGTCAGCGCCTGGCGAGCAAAGACGCGGGTCAGAATGAATCCGGCCATGGCCAAGTTGACGGCAAACACCATCATGTAGAGTCCAGACGGCCCGACTTGCCCCATTATGCCCGAGGCAATCAAAGGTCCGACGATGGAGCCAATGCCGAAAGAAAGCAGCATGCCAGAAGAGGTTTCGACAAAATCATTCTCCGCCGCATGGTCGAAGGCGTGAGCAACAGCGATCGCGTAGAGTGGTTGCGAGAACATGCCGACAAGAGCGGCGCTCAGTGCCGCGATAGCAAATACAGTTGGTGAAAAGAAAACAATCGCTAGTGAACCTGCCGCAGTTGCACAGCCCAGACCTACGAGCACAAGACGTCGATCGATGCTGTCCGACAAGCGACCTATGGGCCACTGGGAAAGCATTCCGCCGCCGATGAGGGCTGCCGCGTAGAAGGCCGATTGGTTTGTTGAAAGGCCTATCTGCGAACCGTACAGGGGGGTCAGTGTCAAAAGGGCGCCCTGCGAAACACCAATGAGCAGAATACCGACAAATGCTGCAGGTGAGTTTCTGAAAAGCTGCACCGGACGGAAGCGAACGAGCGTGATCGGAGCGGGTTGAGTAGAGGTTGTCAATGAGACCGGCATGACTGCGAGGCTCACGCTGACCGACGCGATGGCAAATGGAACAAAGGAGGAGATATTCGTACTGGCTATCGAGATCTGACCGAGCATGAGCGCGCCAAACAGGATAACGATGTAAAACGACATGATCGTGCCGCGGTTTTCGTTGGTGGCGCTTTCGTTGAGCCAGCTTTCAACGATCATGTAGAAGCCAGCGAGGCTGAAACCCGATATGATACGAATAATAATCCATGCCGTCGGGTCGATGACAATGGGATGAACGATTGCTGCTGCGGACATCAGGGAGACCAGGGCAGCAAAGGCGCGGATGTGTCCTGCGCGCATGATTAGCAGCGGCGCACCCAGGCAGCCGAGCACCATGCCGACAAAGTAGGCAGAGGACATGGCGCCGATCTCAAAATCAGAGAAGTAATACCTGTCTGCCGCCAAAGGTAACAGCGTGGTCTGGAGGCCATGTCCGAAAATGAGCAAGGCGACAGACAACAATAAAGCGGACACGGAAAGAAGCGTCTGAGCCACGGCTGCCTCCTGATGTTTGGCAACAAAACAAAAGCGCCGGTTGGAACCGACGCGTTTATCCAGACAACCAGCCTTTCCAGTTCTGGCAGCTCGTGTCAATCACCATTGCGACATGCAGTGTCGGCTTATGCGCGTTGCGGCGCGCTCATCGTTTCCGTTCCGAGCGCTGCAAAGACGGTTCGCATGATGCCATCGCAATTCAGGCCCGCATTGGCATACATCAGGTCCGGTTTGTCATGATCGATATAGGCATCGGGCAAGGCAAGCGTCCGGATCTTGAGACCATTGTCCAGAAGGCCTTCTTCCGCCAGTTGCGTCAGCACATGAGAGCCGAACCCGCCGGCAGAACCTTCTTCGATCGTTACCAGAACTTCGTGTTCTCGGGCAAGGCGCCGGATCAGGTCCATGTCCAGCGGCTTGGCAAATCTCGCGTCGGCAACAGTTGTGGACAATCCGGCTGCGTCAAGTTCATCGGCCGCCTTCAGGCATTCGCTCATACGACCGCCGAAGCTGAGAAGGGCAACCTTGGTGCCCTCGCGCCGGATGACACCTTTACCGATTTCGAGCACGCTTCCACGTTCGGGCATTTCCAGCCCGACGCCTTCACCGCGTGGATAGCGGAATGAAATCGGTCCTTCGTCATAAGCAACGGCAGTCGCCACCATGTGCCTGAGTTCTACTTCGTCCGCGGCTGCCATCACGACGAACCCGGGCAGACAGGAAAGGAACGCGGTGTCGAAAGCCCCTGCGTGCGTTGGCCCATCCGCACCGACCAGTCCTGCGCGGTCAATCGGAAAACGAACGGGCAGGCCCTGTATCGCCACGTCATGAATGACCTGATCGTAGGCTCTTTGCAGGAAGGTGGAATAGATCGCGGCGAATGGTTTGAAGCCTTCGGTCGCCAGACCCGCTGCGAACGTCACTGCGTGCTGTTCGGCGATGCCGACATCATAAGTCCGCTCGGGATAGGCTTCGCCAAAAAGATCCAACCCTGTTCCGTCAGGCATTGCCGCCGTGATGGCCACGACCTTCTTGTCCGTTTCCGCCTCTTTGATCAGAGATGTTGCGAACACGTTGGTGTAGCTCGGTGCATTGGCTTTGGGTTTGGACTGCTTGCCTGTCACCACGTCGAATTTGGCAACGCCGTGATACTTGTCCTTGGCACCCTCGGCAGGACCATAGCCCTTGCCCTTTTGCGTTACTGCATGGATCAGAACCGGACCGTGATGGGTGTCACGGACGTTTTTCAGGACTGGCAGCAGGTGTTCAAGGTTGTGACCGTCAACCGGGCCAACATAATAGAAGCCCAGTTCCTCGAACATCGTGCCGCCGGTCCAGAAGCCGCGCGCGAATTCTTCTGCCCGGGCGGCCTTTTCAAAAACCGGCTTGGGAAGGTTCTTGGCAATGTTCTTGGCTGCATCGCGCAGCGTCTGGTAGGTCGGCCCCGAAACCAGCTTGGCGAGGTAAGCCGACATCGCACCGACCGGAGGAGCGATGGACATGTCGTTGTCATTGAGGATGACAATCATGCGCGAACCGAGATGGCCGGCATTGTTCATGGCTTCATAGGCCATGCCTGCGGACATGGCTCCGTCGCCGATCACTGCTATGACATTGTTGTCGCCATCTTTCAGATCCCGGCCTGCGGCCATGCCGAGTCCGGCAGAGATGGACGTGGAGGAATGCGCTGCGCCGAAAGGATCATACTCGCTTTCCGCCCGCTTGGTGAAACCGGAAAGACCATTGCCCTGCCGCAGCGTGCGGATGCGGTCGCGGCGTTCAGTCAGAATTTTATGCGGGTAGCATTGGTGTCCCACGTCCCAGATGATCTTGTCGTCCGGTGTGTTGAAGACGTAATGCAGTGCGACGGTGAGTTCGACAACTCCAAGGCCGGCACCGAGATGGCCCCCGGTAATGGACACGGCGTCGACCATTTCTGTGCGCAGTTCGTCTGCGAGCTGCTGAAGGTCCACCTCGTCAAGCTGACGCAATTCAGCGGGGGACGATACCTTGTCTAGTAGCGGGGTATGGGGCTTGGAAGACACTCTGTCGTTGGCTCCACATGTTGAATCATGGCGGGCAGGCATACACTAACCGGATATAGGGCGCAAATCGGCTTCTTGGAATGCGCCAAAATGTTTCGTGTATCGACGAAGATGTTGGCCGGTTTTGAAGAGTGCATTGTCTGGTTTCGGGATGTTGGTCGAAATTTCTTTCAACTTGGCAGCGTTTTTGAGTTCTGTCACCCTTTTGGGTGATGCATCTTGCCTGGTTCTATCCTAATGGATTGGACGTGGTCGATGGGGCCACGTGCACAGTGATCAACTAGGGGTCGTAGTTCTACGGCCCCTTTTTTTCTAATGTGGCATATGTACGAATTGGGCGTTGTGTCGTTATTGGCAGGGTAATTCGGCATCGGACCTGCATTCAATGCAGTTCTGTCAAAAAAGCCCGGATAATTTGTGCACGAGCCGTGCAAGTTGAAGTTGCGTGTGCGCTCCGGTCTTTTCATAAATCCGTCGCAAATGGGTTTTCGCGGTGTTTCGGGTGATCCCTAGGGACACCGCGGTTGACGACATTGATCCTGTTAGTGTCAGCTGCCGGGCCAACCGAGCTTCGGATTGTGACAATTCATAGTGATCCTGAAGAACACCTTCAATTTCTTCCGAAAGGTCAGCGGTTTCCGATAGCCGGATGATGTACCAGGTCGCTCCGGTCGCCCCTGAACCGGAGCGCTGAGCCGATACCGGCTCAATGGAAATCCTGATCAACGATCCGTCCCGTTCCGCCAGACAGACAGATCGAGAATTTCTTCCGATTGTCAGACCGGTGGCCCCGTCCTCGATCACGGCATTGGCTTCAAGTTTTGAAATTGCCTCTTTCTGCAAGTCCTGCAGTGCGGCTTCCACTTGTTTGTGCTTGGGAATCAGCTTGTCGCCATGGGTCCCGAGAACCCCTGTCTGGACAAGACGGTCGACACCCAGGTGTGTGTGTCCGAGGATTTGCCGGTCTTCGGCGATAAGAATTGCCGGGC
>NZ_JAILWL010000020.1 GCF_025698965.1 Roseibium sp. | reverse complement strand
CCGGTGAATGCGGATCATGCAAATGCCGCCTGGACGAAGGCAAGGTCAAGGATCTCGGCTCGGTGCCCGGAACCCTCAGCCCGGAAGAGATCGCCGACGGCTGGATACTTCCGTGCCGGACTATCGCCAAAACCGATGTCCATCTGTCGGTTCCAGGGGTACTGGGTGCCCCGCCCCCGGTGCTGCAAAAACTGGAAGGCGAAATAATCGATCTGCAGAAAGTCGCACCCGACATTATCAGGCTTTGGATCGAACCGCCTGCGCCTTTTTTGTTTCACGCCGGACAATTTGTTGAGCTCCAGTTTCACGGCCAACCAAAGCGCAGTTATTCTCCGGCCAACAAACCAGGGGCTGCCGTATTGGAATTTTTTGTCAAAATCGTTCCAGACGGTTTCGTCAGCACTTATCTGGCGGGTGAAGCAAAACCTGGCAGCAAGGTTCGAATTGAAGGTCCGTTCGGCACAGCCAGCCTGAGCGCACCTCCGGACCGTCCCGTTCTGTTTGCGGCTGGCGGCACGGGACTTGCGCCCTGCCTTTCCATGATCCGTTACCTTGCCAATACGTCTCCGGACACGGCCTGCGTCCTTTATGCAGGCGCCTGCAAAGCGTGCGACCTGTTTGCAGAAGACGCGTTGGAAAGCGTTCAATGGATGATGCCAGGACTGAAGGTCGTGAATGTCCTTTCCGGGGAAACCGACCCCAGATATGAGACCGGATTTATCGCTCCGAACATTCAAAAATCTCACGAAACCCTTGCGGGATGGACCGCCTTTATCGCCGGTCCGCCACCTATGGTCGAAAGTGTCAGGAAAACGGTTCTGAACATGGGTATCGATGCAGGTGATACTTACAGCGATCCATTTACGGCAGCCGTTCCACCGTCGGCACTCACAAGAGCTGTCAACTCGTTAAGACGATTTGCCTCGGCGGGTTCAATGCGTGGATGAAGCACATTGGATTTGCGCCCCACCGGACGCAGACAAGCGACTTCGAAATCGAAATGACGGTTCGAACCGATCTTCATGGCGCTTTACATGCAGGATTTTGTTGATCTGACAACAAGAAACATCAGCGGCAGCATCGTGCACCGCTGCCAGACATCCAGTCTCATGGATTGGTCTGGCGAGCCATCGCACGTCATGGTTTATACTGCCGCTGATTGCCTGTAGACTGCTTTCATTCAAGCCCTTGCTGTGCCGGAGGCATAGAATGATCTTTACTCAAGACCGGTTTGAGACTTACGAGGACGAATTCAACAACGCACCGGACAAGAGTGCGTTTTTCGACAAGTATTACAATCCCGACGCCATCTTCATTCATCCTTATAAGGGCACCTTCAAAGGCAAGGAGCAGCTGGTTGGGTTTTGGAACTCAGGCAAGAATTCAGGCCACGACGGGATTCATGAAATCCTGCATTTGAAAAACTTCCTTGCCGTAGAAGACAGGATTGCCGTTGAGCTCAACATTGAATGGCGGTGCCTGAAAGACACCGACTACCTGGGCCCCCGTAAGGCAGGCGACGTGTTCTGGGGCCATTGCGCGGCGTTCTACAAGCTCAGGGATGGCAAGTTCGCTGAGGTCTTCATTTATCTCAATCTGGCGAAATCCGATGAAACCGCTCTTTGAAGAGAAACTTTCCCGTTTCGCCCTCGACCTTCTAAACACTCAAATCGATAGCGAAACCACTCGCATTCTGAAGCGAAACATTCTCGATTCCTACGCTGGCATTTGTGGGTCCATGTACGACGTCGAAATGCTCGAAAAATTCGACCGGATGGTGGACATTGCGCCGGTCGAAACCGGTGTCCATGTCTGGGGAACGAACAAGGAAGGCACGCATGCGGATGCGATTTTCCTGAACACTATTCTCGGGCGGCGGAGCGATCTTCTCAACACCTACTTCTCACCGAACAATATGGGCGTCTCGCACCCTTCGGACAATGTTTCGCTGATCTTGACGCTTGCTGACTGGCTCGGAAAGTCCGGCAAGGATGTGCTCAACCTGACCCATCTTGCCTACATGCTGGCCGGTATCTTCTCCGACTACTATTTCCCGGAATCGATCGACTATGATCACGACGCCGCGGCACTTTTCTACACAACGATTGTCATCGGTTGCGCTCTTGGTCTCGATGCCGATGAACTCACCAATGCCCAGCGCATCGCCGGAGGCATGGGGCTCGATACCAACCAGTCAGCCCGGGACCGGGTGACGGACTGGAAGCATTGCACTTACGCCTCCTGCGCTTTGCGCGGTCTTTTTGCAGTCAAGATGGCCAAGGCTGGAATTGAAGGCCCTTACAAGATTTATCAAGGCACGGCTGGTGTTGACCACTTCTTTCCTCATGCCGACAGTTTGTTTGGACTGACACCGGATCTCAGCACTGTGGTGTTCAAACGCTGGCCTGCCCTGGTGTTTTGCCAGACACCCATCGATGCAGCACTCGAGCTCGCACCCAAGATCGGTGACCCGGCATCGATTGATAAAATTAAGGTCAGCACATACGCAATGTGCGTCAACATCGGCGCAGGTGAAACAGCCTGGAGACCGGACAGCCGCGCCGGGCGGACCCATTCCCTCCCCTATTGCGTCGCCGCTGTTCTGGCCAAGGGTTCAATCGCTTATCAGGACTTTGACGAGCCCTTTGCGGACGATTCCCGCTTGAAGGAACTCATGGCCAAGGTCTCTGTTGCCGAAGATCCGGCCATGACCGCCGCCTTTCCGGCCAAATCCGCCTGCGCAATCACCGTTACTCGAAAAGACGGTACAACGGAAACGGCTTCCCGCGACTACCCGCGCGGTGACCCTGCCGATCCGTTAAGCGATGTGGAAATTGAAAGCAAACTGCGCACATATTTCTTCTTCGCTGAAGACGATGAGGTCTCAAGCGTTGTCGATCAGGTCACACAATTGGAGACGCTGGCGGACATTAAAGGCCTAGTTGCCCCGTTGAAGAGGCGCCGAATTTGAACTTCCCGCCCGAAGGTCGAACATAATTCAGCGTGCCCATCATGGCCTCCTCGCCTCAAAATTAGGAAAGAAGATGTCTACAAATCTAGGGGCTATTCAAGATGAGGGTCTGGCACTCCAACAAACTGAAATCGCTTAACGGGATAGAGTCTGCTCCGGATCTTGAAGTGCTTGATCTTCGAGAAAACTGACCGCTTGAGGATGCGGCTGCGCTGCGCGCGCTCCCCAAACTCCATACTCTTTCAATAGCCGGCGGCCATAGTTCGTTGCAAAAACTTGCGTCGCTCGATTTCCTCGAGGAGCTGCCAATTCGGAATTTGACCCTCATTGCGGTCGACGGAGGATCTTTGGATCTCGCCCCCGTTGCACGTCTCCCGCATCTCGAAAGTCTTGACCTGCACGGACCGAATTTTGCGCCCGATGAACTGGCAAAGGTTGCCGCTGCCTATCCCTGGTTCCTCAATCAGCTGATGAAACTGCCTGACTATCCGATTGACGGAATGGCCTGCAAGAAATGCGGTAACCGCAAGAAGGAACTCTTCATCAAGGGAAAAAAGGGCTCTGGTGCCCGAGCTGCAGGAATGAAGAGTTGCAAAATGAGCTGAACGAATTCAACGAACTCGTTGCGTCCGTCCACTCATAACATCCCGCCAATGCATTTTCGGCAAGTCTTGGAAAGGTCGGCAATTCGGCACTGTTTCAAGTCGGACAAACTGGTTTAACGGCACGATCATTGGACTGTTCGCCGATGCTTTTCAGTCCACTCGAGACAGGACTGCAACAAACGCAAATACAGCTTGGGTGGATAGTGATCATGGGTCGAACCAGGATAGCCGACCAAGTGAGCGTCGACCCCGACACGCTTGAGCGCGCGATAGAATTCCTCCAACTGAGTATAGGGGACGTTATCGTCTTCAATACCGCCTTGTATCAGCACAGGCGTGCGCACGTTCTTCACGTGAAAAATCGGCGAGCGATCAAGAAACATCTGCAGATTGTCGATAAAACTGCCTCCCAGATACCAACTCGTCTGGAAATAGCCATTGGTGCCCTCCAGGCTGATATAGTCGGTTTCACCGGCAACCGGACACGCGGATCTGAACCGGTCGGTCTGCGTGATGATCCAACTTGTAAGGGTTCCACCATTGCTCTGACCGATCACAAAGAGCTGTTCCGGATCGACAAGCCCCAGGTCGATAACATGGTTCACACCGCTCATGATATCCTGGTAGTCCGGGCTGCCGAAATTGCCAACCAGACCTTCACGAAACTTGCGGCCATAGCCCAAGGTTCCCCGATAGTTCACGCGCAACACGAAATATCCCTTTTCGAGATACACCGCGGTCGCAAAGAACTTCATAAGCGGCAAATATTCATTGAAATCAGCGCCGTTTGGACCACCGTGAATTTGAACCACGAGAGGAAATCTCTCACCTTCTTTATAGTTTTCCGGGTAGCTCAAAAGGCCTTCAACCGGCGTGTTGTCGAGCGACCTCCATTCCACCAGTTCTGTCCTGAGCATACCGATCTCATTGAACCGGTCGTTGACCTGACTGATTTTCATCGGAGCGAAGCGGGTCAGGTCACTGACATATATCTCCGGCGGTTGATTATGTGTCTGGCCAATGAAGGCAAGTTTCGCCTCCTTACCGCTCACATCTATGTAGGAAGACGTGAGATATGTGTTCAGACCGGGCGCTCTGAGGTTATCCGGGGCACCGAAGACCTTGGCATAAGGGCTGCCATCGATCGGCATTTCGTAAAAAGAGTAGGTAACACGGTCATTTTCTATGAAGTAAAGGCTTTGAGAGTCGTCCGCCCACTCCCAAGGAAACGGAAGCCTGTTCTTGGAGGGAGGAAGATCAACGATGTCTCCTCCGTGAACAGAAAAGAGCTTCATGTCCCAGAGAAACGACCACTTGAAAGCACCCGGGGCATTGATGAAGGCAATCCATTTCCCGTCAGGAGAGAATTTGGGAAAATACATCCAGTTTTCATTGCCGGCGTCCAGGCGTTTGACGTCTTTCGTCGCGACTTCCACGATCGAGATCTGGGCTTTGGCCCAATAGTCGAGCCCTGGCCGCTCCTGATGGGCGAAGACGACTTCCCGACTATCCGGTGACCAGTCATAGGCCCAGTTGCCAGCCCATTCACTGACGGAGAACTCAGCGTTTTCGGTAAGGTCTGAAAGCTTTCCCGACTTTTTATCTTTGTCCAGTTTCAAATGCCAGAGCCGGTTTTTGTTGAATATGTCTGCGTCTTCGACATCGGGTTCGACAAAATCGGGATCAGCCATGACAAAGGCGATTGAATTTCCGTCCGGTGACCATTTGAAACTCGAGATATCCCGACTTACGTCGGTAATCTGTCTGCTTTCACCACCCTGAGAGCTGATGAACCATATGTTGCTAACACCTGTCTTGGAAGAAAGGTAAGCAACCAGGTGTCCGTCAGGTGACCATTGCGGGCTTGATGAGTGACTTGATTTTTCAATCAACGTGCGAACATCGGCACCGTTAGTATCCGATATGACGTATTCGACCAGATACCGATCGTTTTGGATGTCCACGCTGTTCACGCCATAGATCAGTTCTTTGCCATCAGGCGAAAACGCAAGCTCTGAAAGCCGATTAACGTTCAAACTCAGTTCCGGTGTCCATCGATCCTGTGCCGAAACCGTCTGCTGGAATGATCCAATGTATATCGCAGTACATGAAATCACGAACCAGAACAAAGTCTTGAGCAATCGAAACATATCTTAACTCCCGTCAAATCCGGATTGGATCGGGCGCGGTCTTGTGGGGGCTTTTTTCGTAGTAGCTCCCTTCCGTGAAATCGACGGAAAACCGCGATCAAATGTACAAAGTCCGAATGCCTGACCTGGTTACGGATCCCAGAAATACTGGTCGCGCATACGTCGCCAGATCTTCTCACCCACCAGACAATCATACGGTTCTTCGAACGTGATCTGCGCGGGAATGACCTTCGCTTTGCTTGGCGGCGTCCGGCCTCCTATTTCCAGGATCAGTTTGCGCCGCACAGCGTCAGGGAATTGCTCCCAGTCTGTAACCGGAATGACGAAACTCGTCGGACCACCGATCACACAGCGGCGATAATAGACATCGAGATCCGGGATATTGAACTGAAATCCGACCCCACCCTTTGTCATCAACGGCAATCCATTGATGACAATACCGCTTTCAACGGCCGCATCCCGGGCAATCGTGACAGGCGCGCCGTGATTGTTCGGTCCGTCACCGGAGATATCGATCACATGCCGATCAGCAATGTAAGGCACTTCTGACAACAGATCGGCACCGCGTGCGATGGCTCCGGAAATTGATGTCCGGCGCTGCCCGTAGGAGCTGTCATCCAGCACCAGTTCGGCAAATCTGTCAGCATCGGTCTGGTTTTCAATGACGGACCAGTCGACGATCACCCTGCCGTGGGTGTCGTTGGCCCACTCGAACATCATCAGGGCAATGCGGCCATAAGCCCCCAGTCCTATCGCATGCACAACTTCCGGGCTGGAGATTGCTGCCGCGTAGCCTTTTCGCTGAATTCGCAGTTCTGCCGTGGACATGGAGCGTGAAACGTCAACCGCGAGAACAAGCGCGACATCCACCCTTTTCTCTTGCGCCGACAATGACAAAGGCACGAGCGCAAAAAGCGCTGCGCAGATCAGGCACGTGAGATGAGCAAGCCTCCACATGAGAAAAAGGATAGCTCAATTCTCGAGATCTGCCATCCAAGGGAACCGTCATAACGCATAAATGATCCGTGACCATCGAGGCATACGATAGCTCACGGAACCTATCGCACATTCGATCCGATCAGTTATAACTGCGCCAATCACGCAAATCAGGAACTGGTCCATGTCCGAAATCGCCGCCAATGACGAAGCCCAAAAACCGATGCTTTCAACCCTCCTGCATGAGGGTGTCTACCGGATCGTGATGCAACGTCCGGAGCGGATGAATTCACTTTCCACCGAAATGATGACAGCTCTTTCCGGCGAACTCACCCGAGCGGCGGAAAACCCGGATATTCGGGTTATTCTGTTGGGTGCGGAAGGCAAGGTTTTCTGTGCGGGCCACGACTTGAAGGAGCTGACTTCGGCGCGTGCTGAAGATGGCGGCAAGGCAACATTTGAACGCATCATGCGCCAATGTTCCGACCTGATGCAGCAAATCGTGCATTTGCCGAAACCGGTCATCGCTGTTGTCACCGGTGTCGCCACGGCAGCCGGCTGTCAGCTGGTTGCCTCTTGCGATCTGGCGATTGCCACCGATACGGCAACCTTCTGCACGCCTGGCGTCAATATCGGTCTTTTCTGCTCCACACCCATGGTCGCACTGTCTCGCAATGTCGCCCCGAAACAGGCGATGGAAATGCTGTTGACCGGTGAAGCGATCGACGCGTCAACGGCGAAAGAATTCGGTCTTATCAACCGAATAGTGCCTCGAGACTACCTGGAGCAGATTGTGCAGAAATATGCTGAGGTTATCGCATCCAAATCCGCAAAAACGCTAATGATCGGCAAGGAAGCCTTTTATCGCCAGTTGGAAATGCCTCTGTCGGAGGCCTATGATTTCGCGGCGCAGACCATGGTTGAAAACATGATGGCAAAGGATGCGGAAGAAGGCATTTCCGCTTTCCTGCAAAAGCGCAAACCGGAATGGACGGACGGTTGAGCTGGACGGCACAAGCCGGCAACAACATTCTGGTCAAGGAGCAGTAATGCAACAGGCAGGTTATTCCGGACGCCCGTTGTCCGCAAAGCTCGGCCTCAAGCCGGGCATGACCTGCTGGCGCCACAAGATGCCGGAGAACATTGCCGGGTTGCTGGAAAGCCAGGAACCGGGCGTTCTGCTTGTTGATGCTCCTGCTCCGGGCCTCGACTTCGCCCATTTATTCACGGCAGAACGTGACACCCTCGCCGACCATCTCAAAACCCTGCGGGACAATCTGGCTGCCGATGGAATGATCTGGGTGTCCTGGCCGAAGAAATCCAGCAAGGTTCCTTCAACGGTTACGGAAGACGTGATCCGTGAAATATGCCTGCCAATGGGTTTGGTGGATGTGAAGGTTTGTGCAATCGACACTGTCTGGTCGGGGCTGAAACTGGTGATCCGAAAGGAATTCAGGAACGCGCAAACGCAGAAGCTGGCTCTTTCGAGCCAGACTTCAAACGACTGACACCCAATCAAGCTCACTGCAAAGGTAGAAAGATATCTGTTTGTGCCGCGTGTTCCGGGACGTCCGGAAAGAAGCTCAACCTTTGTACAAACAATGGAAAATCGCGAAGCTCACGTCCGCTCTGTGGCAGCCAATCCCGATAAAGCGCTCTGATGGTGCGTTCAGCGAAATCCAGTGACCCGGTGTGTCTTACAACCGCAACCGGACCGCCGGGAATGGTTTTTGTAACAACACCGTGTTCGTTATCAGTGACCGGACCAGAGACCGCGCAGCAGATATCGAAACGAAAATCTTCAGGTATTGTGGATTTCGGATCGTAATAGAGAATATTGAACGTGGCGCTTTTTGACGGTGGCAACGCATTTTCCTTGCGCCAGGCGATGAATTTCTGCACCGAGGCGGGCAAGTCCGATTGTGGTCCCTTATGCTCGAAAACGGCTACAAGTGTTTCGGGGAACTCGGAAATTCGAAGACTTGTAAAATCAGGATTACCGACTGGCATGAACTGTCCTTTCAATTCAATGAGTGGATCATAGGTCTGGTGCCAGGCAGTCCAGTCCGCTGCCTTTCGAAACTCTGACGGCGTTTGCCGAAAGACGCGTTTGAAAATCCTGGAAAAGCTTTCAAGGTTTTCATACCCGGCGTCATAGGCAATTTCGGTGACGGTAACGCTCGGCCGGAATGCAAGTTGCTGTCCGGCCCGTTTCATCCTCATCAAGCGTTGGTATTCAGTGATACTGACACCGAAAAAGGCGGAAAACTGACGTTGAAAGTGAAATCTTGAGTAAGCGGCAACCCCTGCAAGTCCACGGATATCCAATGGTTCATCCAGACTTCTTTCGACCTCTGTCAGAACTCTTGCAAATCGCTGCCGTATTCCATTCATTCACCGGTCTCCTGTCCTGAAAGCCACCCTGGCACCTCCTCGTCTTAGGTCTGTCGGAGTTTCCATGCCTGACCGGTTGTGCGCTTTTTAAAATGTGACCAGACCGCAGCCACGAAACACTTGCAGTTGAACGGCGTTTCGCCTTGGATGGCGCGGCACAGGCAAGGACGTTCAACGCATGAATCACGACGTATATTCCGACACCTATATCAAAGGCATCCTCGACGAGGTCAAAACCATCGCAATGATCGGTGCCAGTGCCAACACCGTTCGCCCCTCCTACTTCGTTCTGAAATACCTGCTTTCAAAAGGATATGAGGTCTGGCCGATAAATCCCGGTCAGGCGGGGAAGGAAATTCTGGGTCAGACGGTTTATGCCTCGCTGGATGATCTGCCCGATGTTCCGGACATGATAGATATTTTCCGCAATTCTGCTGCGGCCGGTCAGATTGTCGATCAAGTCATTTCCGGCGGCAGACTGCCGAAGGTGATCTGGATGCAGTTGACGGTTCGTCATGATGAAGCTGCCGAACGTGCCGAATCAGCAGGAATTAAAATGGTCATGGACCGCTGTCCCAAGATTGAGTATGGCCGCCTTTCGGGTGAAATCGGCTGGGCGGGTGTCAATTCCAAGACCCTGACGTCGAAACGCCCCACACTCAAAACCGGTTTCCAGCACCGGGGCCTTTCTGGAAACGTTTCCAAAGGCGATTGAAACGTGTTGATGTAATTTTTTACTTCACACCAGCTTCGCGCAATGCTCTCCTGTAAGTCTGAGAACAGAGAGACAAATACCCGGACAATGATCCGGATGAGAGTGGCGTAGAGAGTAGAATGACCCAGGACCCAACCCTTTTTACCGCGTTTGAGTGGGTGTTGCTGGCGATGGTGGTGTTAATTTGCCTCCTTCTGTTTGTTGTCGTTCACAGAGCCGAGGCCGGGTCGCCTTTTTCCGAGCGCGACGAAAACTGGTTCCCGGACGACAAGTCGGCAGAACGGCAAACTCCTGAGAAACAGTAGCTTTCAACAGCTGGTGCCGGCTTGGTTTCTTGCAAAAACAATGCAAGTCATCGCTTAAAAGTTGCATCGACAAAGTTGACAGGCACCATTGATACCTTCTGGTGACGGGCGAATTTCCGCACAACGTCCGGCAGGTGTCTTTTGCAGGCGCACGGTCGTTTTCGCCAGATTTTGGACCCATTGCGCTAACTCTCTGACATCAAAAATTTTCTTTCCATTGCCAAATCGGAAAAATCTTGCTTTGACCTCCCCAATGCCCTCGGTCAAACTGACCGCCATTCCAATTGGGAGGTTCTTAAATGAGCGAAAAAATTCCGGGGTTTTCCACCCTGTCCATTCACGCCGGTGCGTCACCTGATCCAGCAACTGGCGCCAGGGCAACACCGATTTATCAGACGACGTCCTTTGTCTTTGACGATGTCGATCACGCCGCCTCCCTTTTCGGCCTCCAGGCCTTCGGCAATATCTATACCCGGATCACCAATCCGACGACGGCTGTCCTGGAAGAGCGGGTTGCAGCGCTTGAAGGCGGAACCGCGGCACTGGCAACGGCGTCCGGCCACTCGGCGCAACTCCTGTGCTTCCACGCAATGATGCAGCCTGGCGATAACATCGTTGCAGCCAACAAGCTTTATGGCGGCTCGATCAATCAGCTCAACCATTCTTTCAAGAGCTTCGGCTGGGGCGTGAAATGGGCGGATCCGGACGACCTGAATTCCTTCAAGTCTGCCATCGACGACAAGACCCGTGCAATCTTCATCGAAAGCCTGGCCAACCCGGGTGGCATCGTGATGGACATCGAAGCCATCTCCACCCTTGCCAAATCCAAAGGTATCCCGCTCATCGTCGATAACACGATGGCAACACCCTATCTGTGCCGGCCGATCGAGCATGGTGCAGACATCGTTCTTCATTCGCTGACCAAGTTCATGGGTGGACACGGGAATTCGATGGGCGGTATCATTGTCGATGGCGGCAGCTTTGACTGGTCTGCCAGTGGCAACTATCCGCTGCTTTCCGAGCCTCGTCCCGAATATCAGGGGGTCGTGCTGCACGAAACCTTCGGCAATTTTGCCTTTGCCATTGCCTGCCGGGTTCTTGGATTGCGTGATCTCGGACCGGCAATTTCGCCGTTCAACTCCTTCCAGATCCTGACCGGGATCGAAACGCTTCCCCTGCGCATGCAACGGCATTCAGACAACGCGAAAAAGGTTGCTCTGCATCTGTCCGGACATGACAAGGTGAAGTGGGTTTCCTATGCCGCGCTGCCGGAAGACAAACATCACGCCCTGCAGCAGAAATACATGCCCAAGGGCGCAGGTGCGGTTTTCACATTTGGTGTGGAAGGCGGCTATGATGCCGGTGTTGATGTGGTCTCAAAGGTGCAGCTGTTTTCGCATCTCGCCAATATTGGCGACACCAGAAGCCTGATCATTCATCCCGCGTCCACGACACACCGTCAGTTGTCCGACGAACAGAAGACCGCAGCCGGTGCCGGACCGGATGTTGTTCGGATTTCCGTCGGCATTGAAGATGTCGAAGACATTATCGCCGATCTCGATCAGGCTCTTGCCGGCTGACAAAGCCAAAACCAAAGCCAAACCATCGACGCAAAAGACCCGCCAAACGGCGGGTCTTTTTACGTTTGCTGCCAGAGCTTGGTTGAAGAACACGCACGCGGTCATGCGCGAATGGGATATGCCCCTTTCAACACTGCGAGGTGATCAACTGACGCCGCGAGAACCACAACGGCAAATCCCTGATGCACCAGAGCAATCGACAGTGGGACGTGCCAGAGAAGCGTTAGAATGCCAAACAGGGCCTGTAGCAGAATAAAAGTACCGACATGCGCTCCGGCACGGCGGAGTTCCTTGCGCTGGCTCGCTTTGAAAGTGGCAAACATCAGAACAATCCCCGCAGCCATCAGGACATAAGCAGTCATTCGATGTTGGAACTGTACGGTCAGGACGTTTTCAAAGAAGTTCAGCCACGCAGGCTCCATGATAAGCAGACCGTCGGGAATGAATTTGCCATCCATCAACGGCCATGTATTGAAGGTCATACCTGCATTGAGGCCGGCTACCAGACCGCCGAGAAAAATCTGAACAAAGACAAGACCAAGCACCAGGACACTCACCCCGGTCAACCGTGACTGTTCGATCGGTTCCGGAACGGACAGAGGCGTCAGACGGCGGGCAATCCAGAACAGGTAGGCGAATATGATCAATGCCAGGGTCAGATGAACCGCCAGCCTGTATTGACTGACATCCACGCGTTCAACAAGCCCTGAGGCAACCATCCACCAACCGACGACCCCTTGCAGCCCTCCCAGTACAAGACCCAGCACCAGCCTCGGTTTCAACCACGGTTCAACGCGCCCGGACGCCCAGAAGACCACCATGGGTACAAAAAAAGCGACGCCGATAAACCTGCCCAGCAGTCGGTGCCCCCACTCCCACCAGAATATGAATTTGAACTCATCAAGGCTCATGCCCTTGTTGATGAGCTGGTACTCCGGGATCTGCCGATACTTTTCAAGTTCCTCTTCCCACTCAGCCTCACTGAGTGGCGGGATGACCCCATGAATCGGTTTCCACTCTGTAATTGAAAGACCGGACTCGGTGAGCCGCGTTGCACCGCCAACAACAACCATTGCCAGGATCAGGACACAGACACCATAAAGCCACCAGCGGATCATGGCTCTGCTGCGTCTGATCCTTTCCAGTTTGGCCGGCAATACCGGGCTTTGCGTGTCGTTTGCACTGTCTGCGAATGCTGTCATGAACCCGTACCGGAATTTGCACTTTGTATATTTGACCTTTGGCTTGCGGAGATATAGGTGCAAGGGCAAGACAGCAAGCGGTGTGGGACATTTTGCGGCAATCCGTCCCTCAAAACCGCTACTTTTCAATCAAGGTCAACGGAAACGCACTGACAATGGTTCCCTCTTTTCGCAAATTTGTAGGCATGGTCACGCTGGTGATATTCGTGATCGTCTATGCCTTCATCGCCATGGTGATCGGTGACATGACGTTGCAACAGTCGTCCAACCTGGTGCGGTTTGCCTATTTCGCCGTTGCCGGACTGGCCTGGGTGGTCCCGGCCGGTGCGATTATCTGGTGGATGGAAAAAGGCGGGAAAAACCGGACTTGACGCCAAATCCGGAGGCAGCCCATCGCGCGGCGCGATAAAGAGCGAATGGCGCTCCGGTCAGGTATTGGTCAACGACTGCCGGATCCTGAAACTTGCCATTCAGGGACACGCGCGGAAGCATCATGGGATCGCGGGCGTTTGCCGATTGCAGCACGCCTGGCAATGTCGTTACCGATGAAGCAAATCCGATATCCCGCAGAATGTCGGCATCGCGCATGCTGACAGCATGAGATTTTCCATAAGGATAGGCGAAATGCTTGGGCCTGCGGCCAAGCTCTTCCTCCAAACGCTTCAGGCCTTTTTGCACGTCGGCTCGGGCAGCCGATGCCTCCAGCCGCGCCATTGCGTAGTGTTCGTGCGTATGGGCCCCAATGGTGACCAGCGGATCGAGCGCCAGTTGCCGAACTTCATCCCAATTCATGGCAAGCTTATCGGCCAGTGCCTTAAGATCGATTTTGTATTTCTCGGCAAGTGCGCGAACAATTCTGCGTTGATCCAGCTCGCCGATTTCAAGTGTCAGATAATCTACCATCTTGTCAAAGCAGGCATTCTTCTCCGCAACGGTTGCGCAGGGAATTCCATTGGTGGCACCGGCTTGCGTCAGCACCACTTCATCGTTTTCAGCGATGATTTGTTCCAGAACCAGCCACCAGAGCTCGCTGGTTCTGTCGATCAGACCAGTTGCTACAAAGACGGTGAACGGGGCCTCCATCTCCTTCAGGATCGGATAGGCGATCTCCAGATTGTCCCGATAACCGTCGTCAAAGGTCAGGACGGCATAGCGATGATGACCGTACCCCGATTTTAGAAGATCAACGGCTTCATCGAGAGAGATGATCTCGTAGCCATTGGCCCGGATCCTCTCAACCGCCAGACGCAGGAATTCCGGGGTGATTTCAAGATGTCGGTTCGGCTGGAAGCTGTCAGGCTTCGCGGGACGCACATGATGCATCATGAACACAGCACCACAGCCCTGTGTAAGCGGAGCCATCATGCGACCCAGCCCAGTCCCCTTCAGAAGACCGAATGCCCGTGTGACTGCCTTTTGCCTTATGCCCATATGGCTGAATGCCCAATCTTGAAGAAAGTGCCAGTAAGGCACGGTTTCTTTAACAATTATTGCTAAATCTATCGAGACTTATTCCGATCTACCAGCATCTCTTCGGGTCTTTTCCCAATGATCTTCGAAAATGGTTTATCTGATGTTCACAAACCGTTTCACCCTGCAAAGAGTGAAGTCCAGGGTCAGTTCATGAAATCCGGGAGCACCTCAATAGACGTTGCAATTCATTCGAGCCTTAGCGAAGCGCAGGCCGACTGGCAACAACCAAAAGATGCGCCAGGCAATATTCCCTACCAGTCTTTTGACTGGCTCACCGCCTGGACTGAAACGCTTGGAAAAACCCATGACGAAAATCTGGTGATTGCAATCGGCCGGATCGAAGGTGAACCGGTTGTCCTGTTGCCCTTTGGACTTCGAAAGACAACAGGGGTCAAAACACTCTCGTTTCTGGGATCGGAATTCGGCAACCAGAACACCGGTTGCTGGGACCCCTCGTTTTATGCAGATGCCACAAGCGAGCAGGTGATGTCTCTCTTGATCGAGACAGCCAAGCAATCCGGAGCAGACCTGGTCTCCCTGCAAAATGTGCCGGAAGCCTGGCTTGGGCGGCGACATCCGCTTTTGCTGGAAACGTCGACCTCAAGCCCGAGCCCGATTTTCACACGCAATCTCATGACGGATTTCGACACGCTGTTTAAAGACACGCACAGCAAATCCGCTCGGAAAAACCTCCTGCGCAAGCAAAGGCATCTGCAATCGTCTGAAGGCTACCGTGTCGTGAAGGCACATACAGAGGAAGACATCGCACGAGGATTTGCCGCATTTCTGGAACAACGCTCCTTGCGCGCATCTGCCGCCGGAATTCCAAATGCCTTTTCGGAACCGGCCGCTCAGGACTTCCTTTCGCGTCTTCTTGGCTTGCCTAATGTCAACACCGGGGACAACACGCCGGTCATGGATCTCTGGTTCCTTGAGGCAGAAGGTGCGATCCGAGCAACTTACCTGTGTCTGGAACACTCGGAAACAATCTATGCATACGGCAACAGCGTTGCACATGACGAGATGCTGCCCAACAGCCCGGGGCTGGTTCTGATCAAGGAAATCATTGATTACGCCTGCGCGGCACCGGAATTGAACATTCTTGATCTTGGCCTTGGTGAAGAGCGTTACAAAACCGCCTGGGCGGAGCCCCTGCCCTTGAAAGACAGCATGCTTGCAATCACCTTGACGGGAAAAGCGCGGATGCAATTCGATTTTGCCCGCACCCGGGCAAAATCTGCCATTCGCAATTCCGAAGTCTTCTGGCCCCTTGTCCGGCGCTTGCGCAAGTGGAAAGCGGGATTGGGCAAATCCGCTAGTTCTTCCGACTAAACCACTTTCTCTTATGCGGCATGGCCGTCGTCGCTGCGACGCGGTCCAGGCCCCTCACCGCCGGCGATCACAACCTCAACCTTGGCGCCGGTATTGTGGGCGAGCAGATTGGCCGCGCTTTGCAGCTCGTGACTGTGGTCTGGAGCACTCGCTGCGATTAGAACCCTGTCGGCAAAACTCAACATGCGTGCGCTTGCCAGCGTTCCGTCAATGGCTCCCAGATCAACAACGATGGTCTCGTAAGTGGACTTGATCGCGTCCAGCGCCAATTTGAAGCGTTCCGTATCGACCATCTCGTCGGAAATGGCGACACGGCCGGCCTCTATAATGTGTGCCTTGGAGGCTGCATCCCGGTAAACGACCTTTGCAAACGGAGCCTGCCCGGCAACGACGTCAGAAAAGCCCTCTGCGGCCTTGCCGTCGGATTGTTCAGGAAACACTTCCATGATCAACGCGGACTGGCCGGTGCCTGCTGCCTGGCGTGCAAGGTCAAAAGTCAGATCATGAGACAGGGCTTCATCGTCGACACTCAGGACTACAATGCGTCCCGTGGCCTGAATTTCATCAGCATATGTTGTCGCCAATGTTTCAGTTTCAGGCAATGGCTCTTCCGAATGCGATTCCGGTTCATCCTCACTTGGTTCTGTCCGAAGATTGTCGATCCAGTCCGGAGCAACGTCGTGATCATACCGGGACCGGCGAGACACTCGAACTGTTTCCGGGGTCTCTTCCTCTTCAGTTCCCTTTACATTCGCAAACAGAGCCTGCTTGTCGGAGACCTCCTCAACCTCTCCAATTTCCTTTGTATCGGGCGGATCACGGTCGAAGTCTGCATTCATCTGGTAATTCGTGACCGAATGACCGTAGCTTCGCTCCCAGCCGAACCCGTCATCGGATTTGCCGCCGGCCTCCGCAAATTGAGGGGCGCTGCCATCAGATGCCCTTTCGGAAACATCCTGAACGGATTGGGATGCCGACGTCGATCTGGCGAAATTTTCAGCGTGAACCCTCTGAATCGCATTCCCACTCAGGAATTCGCGCATGATTACAAAGGCGCAGCCCAGGATGAATGTCACTAGCGCCGCAATGATTGTGCTGGAAACGACTTTCGGCGAGAAGGGTTCGGCCGGAACGCTCGCGCGCGAAATGATGCGTGCGTCCGCAGGCAAAACCTGAGCCCGCAGTCTGGAATCTGCCTCCTGATAGCTTAAGAGAAGCTGGTCCAGTTGCGCGGCCTTGGCATTGGCTTCACGTTCCAGCTCGCTCAAGCGAGCCTGGTCGGCATTTGTTCTTGCGGCTGCCGTCTTCAGGTCTTCGAGCCGCTTTTCCAATGCCAGAGCCTGCTGATTGGCAACTTTTGCATCGTTTTCCAGACCCTGCAGGACCTTGCGTGCTTCGGCGCGGATTTGCCTGTCATAGTCTCCAAGCTGAGATTGCAACGCCTTCAATTGCGGATGGCTTGGCAAAAGAGTGATAGAGAGTTCGGCAATGTTCGATTGAATTTCGACCTGCCGCTCCCGCAGACGCTGGATCAAGGTTGAATTCAATACATCGCTGGCGGTTTCCAAAGATCCACCGGAAGTGAGCAGCTCCCGTATCAGATCGGCCTTGGCCTGTGCTTCCGCTTTTGCTGCCTGCGCGGCGGAATAGTCACTGCTCGTTTCCGCAAGCTGCTGCTGGCTCAACGGAATGTTGTCGGTGCCGATCAGAAGGTCGGCGCGTGCGCGAAAGTCCGATACAGCCTGACGAGCCGCCTGCACCTCCTTGCGAAGTTCCAGGATCTGCGGCTCCAGCGCCGCGGAAGCGAGCTCAGTGGTTTCCCGTTTCGCGCTCGACTGCAAAGTCAGGTATTCATCGACAATGGTGTTTGCCACTTTTGCCGCAAGTACAGGGTTCTCCGCTGCAAAGTCCACCGCAATGACGCGGGACCCTTCCAGCCTGTAAATATCCAGGTTCTTGTAAAAATGCTTGAGAACGCGTTCTTCTTCGCTGTTGCCGGAGGAACTTTCACCGAGCCCCACGAGAGACATCAGACCGCCGAACAACGACCCTCCCCCCTTGGCGTCGAATTCAGGGATCTCGGCGAGATCGAGTTTCTTGGCAACGCGCCGAGCCAGATCCGCCGACATCAGCAACTGAACCTGGCTGGCAACTCCTTCAGCGTCCAGAAGAGCTCTTTCCTCTTCAATACCTCGAGACGCCCCGGGAAACTTGTTGTCCGTGCTTTCAATCAGAATGCGGGCTTCAGCCTTGTATTTGGGCGCAACGAACTGCAAGCCGAGAAAAACCGCAACCGCAACGAACAAGGTCAGAGGCAACAACCAGCCAAGTGACCGTCCGATAGCGCGCATCAAGCCGCCCAGATCCAGAGCCATGTCGTCTTCGGAATACGTCTGCCGCTCAGCATTCATCGTTTGAAACTCCAATTCCGGCAAACTATGTCGAATTAGGGTAAGCGATCGGTTAAGCTCCCTGAAATCTCCCCTCGGCACGCGTTAATTAATGTACGCACTGTTTCAAGGGCCTCCATTTTATACATTCAGCGCTCTTCACGCTCAATTAACCATAACACGCGATGCTATCTGCGAATTGTAGGAGAGTCGTAGATGCCAATGAGAGCGCTTCTTGTCCTGGGCCTTTGCCTGGGCCTTGCTGCATGCAGCGGGTACAGACAGCCGCCCACAGCATTTCATGAAACACTGACACAGCCTTATCGTCTGGATTCCAGCGATCGGTTGCGCATTATCGTGTTCGGTCAGGAAGACCTTTCAAACACCTATGTCGTTGATCAAGCAGGGTATATTTCGTTTCCGCTTGTTGGCAATGTTGCTGCCAGAGGCAAAACTCAACAAGGCCTTGCCAAGGAAATTGCCGCCAAGCTGAGGCAAGGTTACATCCGTGATCCGGACGTCTCCGTCGAGGTGGATACCTACCGTCCGATCTTCATCATGGGTGAAGTGCAAAATGCAGGCCAGTATAACTACGTTGCAGGCATGACTGTTCAAAATGCCATCGCGACGGCCGGTGGATTCAGCTCTCGTGCCCAACAATCGAATGTTGATATCACCCGGCAACTCAATGGTGAAATTCTAAATGGCCGTGTGCCCATTTCGGACCCGATTCGCCCCGGAGACACAATTTACGTCCGGGAACGCTACTTCTAAGGCTTCCGGAAGTTAACTGCGGACTCACCTCCCATTGTTAGAGTGCGGTTTCAGTGCTTCACTGGTTCGATAAAGAAACCAGGAGGCGAAAACAGGGAAACTGCACCATGACTACGACTCCGATGAGGATCGTGCATTGTGTCCGCTCGCCTATTGGTGGAATTTTCCGCCATGTTCGTGATTTGGCGACAACGCAGGCAGAAGCGGGCCATGATGTCGGACTAATATGTGACAGCAGCACGGGCAGTGCATTCGACAACCGGCTTGTAGATGAGCTTGAATCGAAACTAGCGCTGGGTGTCGCTCGCTTTCCAATGCAGCGTCAGCTCACTATCCAGGATCTCACAGCAACTTACGCCCTTTACCGCCATATCCGCGATCTGAAACCGGATATCCTGCATGGGCACGGTGCCAAGGGCGGAGCTTACGCGCGCCTTATCGGCAGCGCATTGCGTCTGGGTGGGCATAAGGTGGCACGTGTCTACTGCCCTCACGGCGGCAGCTTGCACTATGATCCGAACAGGTTTGAAGGTCGCGTCTATCATACGATTGAACGCCTGCTCGGACGGATCACCGACGGCCTCATTTTCGTTTCCGACTATGAGTCTGCGGCCTATGAGAGCAAGGTCGGGCATCCGAAGGCACTGACACGGATCGTTTACAACGGTCTGATGCCAGAGGAATTCAAGCCTGTCACGATTCAGGACGACGCAGCCGATTTCCTCTATATCGGCATGCTGCGCGACCTGAAGGGACCGGACCTCTTCATTGAAGCGATTTACAATATCCGTCTGAAAAACGGTGTTGCACCGACCGCACATATTGTCGGTGAAGGTCCCGACGAGGACCGCTACAGGAAAATGGTCCAGAAACTGGGCATGGAAAGTGCGATCACGTTCCACGGCGCCTTGCCTGCGCGTGAAGCGTTCAAGCTTGCCAGAAATGTTGTGGTCCCCTCACGCGCAGAGGCCATGCCGTACATTATTCTGGAAACCGTTGCGGCCCAGAAGCCCCTGATTGCGACCCGTGTTGGCGGCATTCCTGAAATTTTCGGCCGATATTCAAATCGGCTGATCGAGGCGGGTCATATTGGCAAACTCACGCTTGCCATGGAAACCGCACTTGCCGAACCGGCCAAAATGGAACAGCAGGCTGAAGAATTACGCAGCTGCCTGGCCGAGACATTTTCCATCAACTTGATGAGTGACCGTATCACCGCGCTCTATCAGGAATTGCAAGGCTTTGTTCCTTCCGATTTATCCGCACCCGCCCCGGCGAAAAATGCTTCTGCCGTATCGCGTGCACAAACCATTTATGCCAAATCGAGTAACAGGTAATGACCAACCCTGCCGTTAAGCAGACAGATCCCGTCACTCCGGACCCGTCCGAAAAAGACGGAGCGAATTTGCGCCGAAAGCTGGAAAGCCAATTCCGGCGGACAGTTGAAGGTGCAACCGGACAACCCAACATCGAGACCTTGACCCCGGCAACATCCGGACTGTCCGCGGGCGCCCTTGAAATCGCGCGCAATCTCGGCGGAAAGGGAAAATCCATCCCCGTTGTCACCGGATTTGTGCGGGTTATGGACATTCTGGTAATTGCTGCCGCTTCGGCCATTGCAGCCGCGATCGAGCCGGGTCTCACCGTGTTTTCCTGGGCTCAGCTGTTTGCCACGGGAACCGCGATCCTGTTTGCACTCGCCTTTTTCCAGGCAGCGGATGTCTATCAGGTATCGGTAATGCGCCGGGGGCTCTCGCAGCTCGGACGCGCGGCAGCGGGCTGGACGCTCGTCTTTGCGATGTTCGCGGTTCTGATGTCGACGACCGGTATCGGATCGGGTCTTTCCGAAGCCTGGATCGGGTCCTGGTACGCTTTGGGACTGGCGGGCATATGCGTGCTGCATATGGCTGTCTACAGACTGGTGCGCCGCTGGATGAAATCCGGCAGCCTGGAGCGGCGCGCGGTGATCGTTGGCGGCGGCACGGCCGCAGCAGAACTGATCCATGATCTGGAAGCACAAGCGGACAATGACATTCGGATCTGCGGTATCTTCGACGACCGCGCCAATGACCGATCGCCCCCGGTTGTCGCCGGATATCCCAAGCTCGGCAACATCAGCGCCCTGGTCGAATTCGCCCGGCTGGCGCGGATCGACATGCTGATCGTCTGTATTCCGCTGCGCGCGGAAAAACGGGTGCTGGAACTTCTCAAGAAGCTTTGGGTATTGCCGGTTGATATCCGTCTGTCCGCGCATACCGACAAAGTCCGCTTCCGCGACCGTGGCGCTTCATTCATCGGCACGGTGCCTTTTGTCGATGTCATTGAAAAGCCGATCGCCGACTGGGACATGGTCGCCAAGCGGATTTTCGACCTCGTGTTTGCGACCTTTGCCATCGTTGCGCTGTTTCCGGTGATGATAGCAACCGCGATTGCAATCAAGCTCAACAGCAAGGGGCCAGTCCTGTTCAAGCAGAAGCGCTACGGTTTCAACAACGAGATCATAGAGGTTCTGAAATTCCGTTCCATGTATACGGAAATGGCTGATCCCGACGCCAAGAAGGTAGTGACCAAAGGCGATCCGCGCGTGACAAAGGTCGGCCGGTTCATCCGCAAGACTTCGATCGATGAACTGCCGCAACTGTTCAATGTGCTTGCAGGCAGCCTCTCGCTCGTCGGCCCCCGCCCGCACGCGGTCAACGCACATACCGACGACAAAACCTGGGACGATGTCGTGGACGGCTATTTTGCACGCCACAAGGTGAAACCCGGTGTAACCGGCTGGGCCCAGATCAACGGCTGGCGCGGCGAAGTCGACACGCCCGACAAAATCCAGAAACGTGTCGAATGCGATGTCTATTACATCGAAAACTGGTCGATCCTGTTTGACCTGAAAATACTGTTCCTGACGCCCTTCCGGCTGCTCAATACGGAGAACGCGTATTGAGCCTGATGAGCGAACCATATGGCGGCGCCGCAATTGCGCGCGCGCCGCACGGTCTCTCAGTCAAAAGCCTGGGCAACGGTACCCTGTGGCTTGCCGCCTTCCTGTCCGGTTTCGTTATCGAGGAACCGGCTCCCTATGAACTCTACATGGCCCTTCTGTCGGTTGTCTGGTTTGCGTGCGGACTGAAGTTCCGCCCGGAATTCGGGCCATTGATCATCTGCATGATGCTCTATGTCGCCGGTGGTGTGGCGTCCGTTCCCCTGGCTCAGGACTTTGGCGACGCGATGATGTACATTGCCGTCTCCGGTTTTCTGGCAATTACAGCCATTTTCTATGCCGCAATCCTGGCCGATGATCCCAACAGATTCCGTATCATTCAAAACGGCTATACATTCAGCGCCGTGCTGGTGTCAGCAATCGGTATTGCCGGTTATTTCAACCTCTTTCCGGGGGCGGACTATTTCACGCTTTACGACCGGGCCCGCGGCACCTTTCAGGATCCAAACGTTTTCGGGCCGTTTCTCGTTCTGCCGACATTGCTGATCATCCAAAAACTCCTGCGGAACTCGGTCTTGAAAAACCTTCACCTTCTGGTGCCGCTGGCCATATTGCTGTTCGGTATTTTCCTCAGCTTTTCGCGGGGAGCCTGGGGCGTGCTGTTCGCGGCCGTCTTGATCATCTATTTTCTGGCACTGGTAACCGAGCAAAATCCCCGGCGGCGCGGCCGCCTGGTTTTCCTGGGGTTCGGCGGCGTTCTTGCCGTATTTGCGCTGCTTGCGATTGCTCTGTCCATCGACACCGTCTCCGAGATGTTCGCGCAGCGCGCGCGCCTGGTGCAAGACTATGACGGAGCCCGTCTCGGGCGATTTGCGCGCTACGCACTCGGATTTCAGATGGTCATGGAAAACCCTCTCGGGCTGGGACCTCTGGAATTCAACAAATACTTTCCGGAAGACGAGCACAACGTCTATCTGAAAGGATACACGACCTACGGATGGCTCGGCGGTTCGGTCTATCTGCTGATGGCCTTCTGGACACTTCTGGCCATGGTGCCATTGCTGTTCAAATCGAGGCCCTGGACCGCGTTCACCCAAAGTGTGTTTGCGGTGTTTGCCGCGCATCTGATCCTGTCGGTCATCATCGACACCGACCACTGGCGGCACATGTATCTGTTCTATGGTCTCGCCTGGGGAATGATTGCCACCGACAAACTTGAGCGAAAGCGACAATGGTCGATGGCCAAAGCATAGCCTTCAAATTGAACTGCATAAGTCTGGGCAAACTCACACGCCAGTTGCAATTAGCCGCTTGCGCTTGCAAGTCGAACAAGCTAGGTAGGAGCCGTTCGGGCAGTAGCGCAGCCTGGTAGCGCACTTCACTGGGGGTGAAGGGGTCGTCGGTTCAAATCCGGCCTGCCCGACCATTTCAGATGACTGATCTGATTGTGTATTTTATTCTTCCGGCATCATAGATTTTCAGTTGAACAAATCTGCCGTCATTTTTGTAGCGCGCAACTTCGTTTGGCACTTCGCGCAACTTCACTTGGCACCCAGATTTTTGCTCAAAGCAAACCAGAGTCGGTATGGCTATCTGAACTCACTCCGCTTTTTATCGTAATAGCTTTCAACCGGAATTGCGTCAGCACCATGCAGACGCTGCCTCATATCCATGTATGGTTCAAACACTCTCGCTAGCTCTTCTGTTACGAAGTATCTTATCGAGTAGTCTTTCAGTTTTTCCCAATCTTCAGATTCATCGTTTTCATCGAGTTTTTTGCAGGCGTGCTCGAGATCTTCAGCCGCCAAAATGAGGTTCAATATGTAGGTGGAAACCTCTGAGCCAAATAGGAAGCGTGCCTCATCTCGCGCTGTCAGCAAGAGGCTAAGTGGCTCACCTCCCTTTTGTTGCCAATCTCTTTCGATCAATCGAACGGCTCTCGAGACCTTGTCAAATACGTTCAATCGGTCTCTGAACAGATCCAAGACGATCCTCTGCTGTGCAGTCCTCCACTGCTGGTAGGCCACCCACGCAACACATATGGCAACAAGAGGGGTGGCAATTGCCGTCAATGCCGAGAACAATTGAAATCCAGCAGCCACTTCTCCGTCGGCCATGTCACAATCCTTGAAGAACCAATTAGACCGGATTAAAGGCGATTCACGTTGCCTTTAAAAGCCTTTCCCTGCCAATCTTGCAATAGACTGCTTATCCCGGCTGCAATGTCAGCTTCCCGCCTGGATGACCGCAACGAGTGCACTTCAACGATCGCCCTATCCGCTGTTCATTGATAAAAACGTAGTCGTCTCCGTACCGCTCGATCAGCATGTCTAGATCCAGCTCGCGACCATGACCGCAATAGCAGTTTCCGTACAGACGAAATCCGGCCGTCTTCAGGTCCAGAAGCGTAACTAGCGTTGTGGGCCTATGCGTATTGCGAGCCTCCAGGTCGGGGTGTGCTGATTTCAAGCGATTGCTTATCATTGACAGTTTCGTCGTTGTGATGGTCCTAATACCCTATTGATAGTTAGGAACACGATCATGGCAATGCTTCTTTATGAACCTAAGGACGTTCGGAAAAAACGCGCTGAACTCAGAAAGCAAGACCTCGACCGTGACACGTTTATGGCTGCTTACAACGAGGATGAGACACCTGAGGCCGCGATCGGTCCTATAGAGTTCTTCCCAATGACGGACAAGGAAGACGAAAATCACTTCATCCTGAATGTAAACCGGGAAACCGATGATCAACCAGCCGGCGCAATTTCGCTTTCGGTGTCCGAACTCATCGAAGCGCTCAGTCAGTATCTGGATTTTGAACGTTCAAGGGAGATGACCGAAGCATTCGCGCAAGGTTACAAGGACGGTACAAATCCAAGTATCGCATACAGAGGCAGTCCACTGGACCCGATCGATCTGATGGAAGATCGGCGCGATTTCTCCGCAGGCGTGATTGCTTCGTTCAAAAGCATGGTTGAAACGCTGGAAGCAGAGCTGCCCAGATACGATGCCTGGATCGACAATCAACGCAAGAAGAGAAAGATCCGCAAGGACTGGCCTCCCTACAAGCGGCCTCGTTCATGAGACCATCAGGTTACTATGAGCACGGTAGCTCATTCCCAAATCCGTTTACCGTTCTGATCTGGCAATGGGATACTCCTCTCACTGCCGTAAATCTCCAGTTCCACCGCTAGGTTCATAAATTTATAGGTGTCATAGAAGAGCGTTCTGTCGAAGGCGCTTAGTGAACTTGGCAGTTCCATCATCAAACGGGAATAATCGACAAACAAAGTTTTCGCACTGTCGTCTGCACTCTTCAATTCTTGGCCGATCTGAGTTCTGCTAGCCAGTACTTTAATCGCGTTGGCCGCATGCACCGAATGGTCACGCATTACCAAGGACGGCTGCAGCCCAATCGACACCTGTCCGGTGTTGGGAGAACCGTTACAAATTTTGATGATATGCGGAGCAACCATATCGACTAGAGTGTCCAAATCTCTTCTTGCTTGTTGCTCCGCATTTAATCTAGCCGTTTCAGCCATAATTTTGGCCTGTTCCTCAAGAGCTGACCGCTGCCTCTCCGCTTCCTCTCTGGTCAGTTTCAATTCTTCCTTTGTGAGCCGCAGAACTTTCTCCTGCGCACTGAGTTCGCGTGACTGAAGCACCACTGCAAACGCTAACCAAATAAACGCAATTGGAGCGAAAACGCCCGCGAGGAAGTCACCAATCTCATTGGGAGCCATGCAGCCGGAAGGTGGTTTTGCGGCAATTAGCATGCGTTCTGTCCAGCTAGGCCAGGACGTCCAATTTGATGCACAATTCATAACCTGCGGAAAGGCAATAACCACGGCTATTACCCCTATGACAATCGTAAGCAACCATGGCCAGAACCAACGACCGTTGGATTTAGTGTCTTTTTCCGTATCAATGTTCATGGCTACCCCCGATCACAGCTCTATGATCTGCAACCGAGGGATTTGCTACAAGGGGCTGAAGTCGATTTAAACAGGCATTTAAGCCGCCTTTGAAAGCCTTTCACTGGCGATCTCGTAGTACGCCGCCTCACGCTCGCAGCCGACGAAACGCCGCCCGGATCTAATCGCAGCAACCCCTGTGGTACCG
>NZ_JAILWL010000002.1 GCF_025698965.1 Roseibium sp. | reverse complement strand
TCGCAAAAAAACGCTAGTTGATGCCGCTGTCGAACTTCTCAAAACAGACGATGTTTTTGCCAACGGACTCCAATTATTGATACCTACTTGGAAGCTTCCTGAAGACACCAAGGAAGCTTTGGAGTTCAAACTGCTCTTTGCCACTTTGAACCGTGACAATTATCAAGTCATGACGGATCCTGAGACCGGTGATGAAAGTCTAAATTTAGTCTATCCGGAAGAGCTCAATCTAGAAATCCAGTCGTGGCAAAGCGAAAATGCAGAGCCAACAGATTACCTGTATTTGCCATACCGTTGCGAGAAGAGACTGCAAGGAGGGCAAAGACTCAACAATGAGGAAGCTGAGTATCTTTCTAGCTTTATCCAGGAGTTCGAAGCGGGTACGCACGATAACGATGCTGCGAAATCAGAATGTAGAATTGCAGCAGCGGCCACGCTCATTTCTCTCGGCGAGCAATGGCTATCAAAAAATCCCGAGGCGCAAATCCAAGTGCTGGCAATCCTACGAGAGACCCTTTCAGGGATTCCATCGACTGAAGATAGGATTCGCGATTACCGTATCGGAAAGTCGCACAGCGAGATTCAGTTTGCAGCCTATGCTGTCATGCATCTCTGGCTCAAGAACAATGAGGCTTCACAAGAGTGGGAGGGCGATGTCCTTCGGCTCTTGACGAGTGGTGATGAAAATGTGGCGGCGACTGTCGTAAGAATCGCCCACGAAAATCGCGAACGACTTGGATCAGCATGGTGGCGGCTGCTTCGTGCTGGGGTCCTCTGGTCAGGTTTGATACGCTTGGCGCGACACCAGTTCGATGGTGAAGAAGTTGAAGATGCTTGGAAAATTTGGCTTGCACGGCTCCGCCGTTTTCCCTTACGAAATAAGGACGCTACACCAGACGATCTCAACCTAGAACGCGTCGCTCAGGGTTGCGGTCGGTTGGATTACCAGCGTCGTATGCGCCACTATGAAACCGGGCAAGATGCATGGCGAGGAAAGCCGAAACGCGATAAATGCTTTTCCTTAGACACCCATTTTCTAGGCGCCTTGTTCAGTTGGCTCATAGACAGCATTGGAACTGACGATTGGTCTCTGCGCGCTGACCTCGCGCTGCGGCTCTGGGATTACGAAGCAACCCGGGGAAAGGCGCATTCGAAAGAGAAGTACGGTGAATACGACCTTCCGAGCCAGCGTCTCGGTTACGGAACTCTCTCGAAGCTTGCTGTATTGCTGGTCGCAGCACCTGAAAGGGAACAAAAGACAATTTGGAAGTCTGTTCTGAGGCATGGACCAGCTGCTCACGCCGCATTGCAATACTTCATTTCTACCTGTTTTCTGCGTCTCAGCGACGTCGATGACCCCTCAGCGTTCGAGCCACTTCTACGTGAGATGGCGGAGTACGGACTCGCGGCGGACTGGTCACAACCAGGCCTCTGGTTCTACGGTGAACGTTTGATTTGCGATTTGCTTGGTTTCGGAAACGAAAGTATTCTCGCGACACTCAGGCCAGGCGCAGCTTTGCGGCTCAAGGATCTCTACCAACGCTGGGCTGAAACCCATTTAGATAGTGACGAAGAATCTGTCAGACGATTCTGTCATTTTCTAATGACAGATTTTGGAGCCCCGTTGCGATTTGATGGTCTCCGTTGGCTTAGTACTATGCTAAATGGGGCCAGCCGCTCCGGTTACTGGTATCGCGAGGGCACCGGCGATGCGTTAGTCGCGCTTGCCGTAGAAACTTTGACTTCGGATACACAAGCTCTGTCAAAGAATCCCGAGGCACGGCAGGCGGTGATTGAGATTGTCGCATCTTTGGTTGCAAAAGGTGTTCCTGAAGCACTTGCTCTGCAAGACCGCATAAAGTGCATTCGATAAAGGAGATCCAGTTTAGCGGATCGGCATAGGTCGAATGAAACTGCATCTCTTCCAAATGCAAAAAGAGCCTCAAGTCCAGCTCCGCCGCAGCTAGTTCATTCCAACAAATTGACATTGTCGACTACGCCAAGCATCACTCCCAATGAGTGATTAGCTGAGTGCTCATGCAAAAAGGAAGACTTCCCGCCCGAAAAAGCACCGAACGGATGTCTTTTGACCTGCTCCCCTGATTGTCCGCATTCATAAGTTAGCTCTGTTCGGCAATGTGGAATCTGTGACTGATCAGCAAGTTGTCATTCATGATGACCATAGTCGCTTGGTTGTCGCAACCCGAGCGCTTAGTCGGATCGATGCGCTGTTTGGTAGTAAATCACACTGATTGCAATTTTCAGCAGAAGACTTACCTCCTACTTCACGATGGGAGGAGTGGTGTGAACATGAGCAGGTGGGAATACAATCAACGTGAGTCTGTGAGACGTTCTGAGGCGAACTGGCGTGCGGAGAATCCACATATCGACACCGAGGTGTGGGAGATCGACCCGGCCCATCATCAGATCTACGTTTCCCCAAAACAGGCAAACCTGAGTGATATCAAGCGGGACTTCGAACACCGATATGCCCAAGCCGCAGACTTCGTAACAATGGTCGACGAGCGTCCAGAAAATGCGATCCGCATTGCGTCTATTTCTGACAAAAACTGGTCGACCGGTTTTGCGGGCACCCCGCTTACGGTCGCTGATACACAAGTTCTGCTGGCCGGAAAGTTCCCCGATGCACCGCTGCTGGCGTCAGCTGGGCCAGACGGGAATGGCTCCCTCGACTACGCTTTCGAGGCGCCACTGCCAGACGGTCTGTGGGACGAAATCAAGGTGGTGCTTGAGCCAAACACAAAAGGCATGACGCCACGCCTCGTGAATCCACAACCGTTGGAATCACAAATAGATGAGAGACAAGCAGAGGGAAACCTTTTCAAGCCAGCCAAACTGCGCTGCCAAGTTCCTGAGTTCGTAGCGAAAGACGAGGCTTGGTGGTTCGACGAAGTCGAGACGCTTTACGAAGGCCGGTTGTCTCCACGTGCTTTCGGCTTCACTGACGATGCTGACATGGCTTGTTACGTCGATGCCAGCATATGGCCAACAGTCGATCTGCGCCAACTTCTGCTCGCTTTCGACACGATCTACATGACACCGCCCATCACAGACGGCTCGGCCGGCGACAGATTTTGGGAAACACAGACCATAGACCAAACTGGCCTTCTGCAAATGATTGAAGCAGATCGAGTTCGGCTATTACTATCTCATCCGGAGGAGCGATACGATGTCGATTTCCTGAGTAGAGCTCAAGCCCTAAACCTGCGAGGTGTTCTTAGCAGGCGAAAGTCTGCTGCCTTCTACATCTCCAATATCGTTGAAATGGACGATTGGTTTCTGTTTTCCGATCCCGCGCTGCGTAGCGATCTGCAGTTGGTCATTAAGCGGTTGGTCGCAGAGCTGAACATCTCAGACAAAGAAGTAGCTGCGTGGTTGTTCTATCCTCGCATGGCTCGCCGCAACAGTTTTCCCTACACGATGAGCCAAGGTTTGCTCGGTATTCAGGGATTTGGACAGGGACGGCACTTCGGCGATAGTCTGCATCGCATAACTGGCAAAGATGGTCGGTTGGAAGCCATGACCTTTGGCACACAGGTTGAGATCGCCCGAATGCTGGACGCAACGTTTATTCCGCCTAACAGTCCGAACTACGTCACAACATGGCACGAGCCGATGCGCATAATCGGCGACAGGCTGAACTTCTTCCGCCACTTCCGAAGAGGCATCTCTGCTCGATGGGCAACGAACGAACGTCGCAAGCGGAAAGAATCCGCAACCCTTCTGCCTCCTCTTCCGCTCATGACTTTTCATCCCGCTGCCACAGTTGACGATGTGCTTGCCTATACCAGCCAAACCTCGTTGCGAAGAAAAGGCAGGAGCCTGATAACGCGGCTGGCTGAACTGCCAGAAGAAGAACGACGTCAGGAACTCGATCGTCTGGAGCGAGAGCTGTATGAGGACAAGCTAGGCAAACGCAAATGGCTCGACCGCCGCGATGTACTGGATCTCTCGGCGCCCTTGGTGTCAGCAGGTACAGGGTTGCCCTTGACAACATTTCTGGGCGCTTGGGACATGCTGCAAAGCATTCTGCGCGTTGCTCGCCGTGCACCAGCACTGGATCGGCTCGTCGAGGTTGTTGAAGAGGCAATCAGCGACAAGGTTCAAATCAATGACGCTTTGTCTTTCCTGTCGAAGATGGACCCAGTCGCGACCATCCGAAAGGAGTAGCTCAACTTTAGAGGCGTTTTGGGAACGTTTCGACTGATGGTTGCCGAAAAAGAACGTCGGAACTAAACGCCTCAACAGTTGGAGTAGTGCACTGGGTTCCAGAACGCTTTGCACGTCGGGTCTTATGAAACAATATGCTGTTATATTGGCGCAGATGGCCGAAACCGACACGTGCGTGCCGCGCAGCATCCTGCAATGTGGGCTTCAAGCCAGCCCAGATAACGGATCAATCGGATGACAGTTACCTTGTCATGAGGAAAGAGACTTTCTCAGCGTTATCATGTCCGCCAAATTGATCGGCGATTGCATGTCGAATGCCGAAGAGAATAACATTTCGAGCAAGTGTCGGGTTGGATTCCATTGCGATCAAGGCAGCTGTCGCTTGAGGGGGGCGCCGTACGAAGCCGTAGGTTCGTTTACAGAGCACAGATGAAATGCCAGAGGAGATTGTGCACCAAAGCGCTCTCTGCATTTCATGTCGCATCTATGTTGCATGGACTTGCCGTGTGTAGTTTGAAATTGGCGGAATTCTGCGGAAATTGGTTGTGAGAAGATGCAACAAAAAAATGCAAAAGAACTGCCGCTTCTTTCTGTTAAGTTGTTGAATTTATTTGGTAAAATTTGGTAGCGGAGGAGGGACTCGAACCCCCGACACGCGGATTATGATTCCGCTGCTCTAACCACCTGAGCTACTCCGCCATCTGCGCGATCCGGGCAGAGGCGCCCGCGCGACGTGGGGTGCTTATAGTGAGGCTGCGGGCAGGCGTCAAGCGTTGAATGTGCGCCTGCCCGCATTCTTTTTTGGTTGTCCTCAGGCCGCTGAAACCGGGGTTTCCGCCTGTGGAAAATCGATTGCCCAAGTGCCTGTGCGCTCGGTCTTGTGGATCCATCCACCGCCCAGAACCCGGGCGGTTTCATCGTCGCTGTCAAAGAAGACACAGGCCTGTCCCGGAGCAACGCCGGTTTCACCATTGGCAAGGTCGACAAAGGCTTTGCCGTTCAGCACCCGGAGTGTTGCCGGTGCCGGCGGCCGGGTGGAGCGAACCTTGGCAAAGACCTCAATTTCATCACCCTCGTCGAGTGGCTGGTCGCCGACCCAGTTCATTTCCCTCAACAAAATGGTTCGGGTTGCCAGTGCCTCGCGCGGGCCGACCACAACGCGCCGGGTTTCCGGGTCAAGGCGGACGACGTAAAGCGGTTCGCCCGTTGCAACACCGATGCCGCGGCGCTGACCGATCGTGAAATGGATGATGCCGTCATGCTTGCCCAGAATACGGCCGTCCATGTGGACGATGTCTCCCGGTTCGATTGCGTTGGGGCGCAGCTTGCGGATCACTTCCGCGTAGTCACCATTGGGCACAAAGCAGATGTCCTGACTGTCAGGCTTGTTGGCAACCGACAAGCCGAACTCGGCGGCCAGTTCACGCACTTTCGCCTTGGGCATGCCGCCTAGGGGAAAACGGACGAAATCCAGCTGTTCCTGGGTCGTGGCAAACAGGAAATAGCTCTGGTCCCGGTCCAGATCCGTCGGGCGATAGAGTGCGCGCTTGTTGCCCTGCTGTGCGGAACGGACATAGTGGCCGGTCGCCAAGGCGTCCGCGCCCAGATCCCTGGCGGTTTTCAGAAGGTCGGTGAACTTGACCGTCTGATTGCATGAAACGCACGGGATCGGTGTTTCGCCGGCAATGTAACTGTCAGCGAACCGGTCCATCACCTGCTCCTTGAAGCGGCTTTCATAATCCAGCACGTAATGAGGAATGCCGATTTTTTCCGCCGCGCGCCGAGCATCATGAATGTCGACGCCGGCGCAGCACGACTTGGCCTTGGCAACTGCTGCACCGTGGTCATAAAGCTGCAGCGTGACGCCGATGACGTCATAGCCTTCGGCGTGCATCATCGCCGCAACGACCGAGCTGTCGACACCGCCGGACATGGCAACAACGACACGTGTATCTTCCGGCCGGCCGGGCAGATCCAGACTGTTTCGCATTTAATTCACTTCCAGAAGTCTTCTGGCTGATCGGTGCAGGGGGAACACTCCAGCGTTCTCGCGCTTCTGTCCTCAAGTCGATGGTCCGGCAAGATCATGCGAACTCGGGTTCAGGCGCACCAATCGAGGCCTTTTCAAAGTTGGCGGCACTATACAGACAAGAATATGCAATGCCAATTGCTTCCTTCCGAAGGATTCGTTTGACCGCCCGGACAAGCAGATCGCGAGTAATGCCAAACCGGTTCCCTGATTTTTCATCCGTGGATATGAGGTTCAGGATCGCAATTTCAAAGGCGTTACGCATGGTGCGGGCGGATGGGTTTCGGGCTTGATCCATTAAGCATGCTGGCCGCGTTGTCTTGTTAAAATGGAAGAAAGTCATTAGAATTTCCGTAAGGTAAATAAGAATTTAGATTTGGATAGTGTGTTTTATTGGTTGAGGCGCTGTAATGAAAGTTGGCCTTGTCGAAACCATGGATCAGCTGCAGGCGTATAAAAACGTCTGGTGTGATGTTTACCAGCGAGACCCGGAAAGCCAGTTCTATCTTTCCTGGTGGTGGCTTACCGACTTTCTGAGCCGGTCAGATGAGGACTGGGTCGTGTTGACGGCTGCCCCTGAGGAGACAAGCCAGCCGGTCGCCTTTTTGCCTTTGCGGGTAAAGCTGAAGCGGCGCAAGAAGTCCGGTATTTTCGTCAACGGTTTTATCATGGCCGGTAATTATGCGGCCGATTACACCGGTCTTTTGTGTCTGCCTGAGTTTGAAGACGAGGCAATTCCCGCCTTTGCAAGACATCTCAAAACCATGGCTTGGGCGTTTCTCAATCTTGACTACCTGCGAATGTCGGAGAAGCGCAAAGGGTTGTTTCTTGGTGAGTTTCCCAAGAAGACCTTTGGTTTCAAGTCCCTTCCGTCAGTCAACAAGAAAGACAATGTCAATAACCTGATTTGTCCCTATGTCGATTTGCCGGACAGTTTTGACGCATATCTGGCGGAAAAACTCAGCGCCAACTCGCGCCAGAAGTTGCGCCGGCTTTTGCGCAAGGTCGATGCGGGCGACGACTATCGCATCACACATGCGGATGCTGACAGCATAGACCGTGACATCGAAACTCTGTTGAAATTCTGGGAGGCACAATGGGCATCACGCAAGGGCGAATATCTTAAGAAGATCCTCTCCAACAACCGCATTCTTCTGCGCAGCGGTTTTGAACTCGGTCATTTGTATATGCCGGTCCTGTGGAAGGGGGACCAGCCGCATGGAGTACTGGGCAGCTTTCTCGACCATGAGAAGAAGGCAGTGCTGTTCATGATTTCCGGTCGCGATCCCTCATTTAACGAAATTCCGAGCGGGCTGCTCCTTCACGCACACAGCATTCGGCATGCTATTGAAACGGGCTTTCGCACTTACGATTTCCTGCGCGGCAACGAACCGTACAAATATTCCTTCGGATGCCAGGAGCGCGCTATCGAACGGATCACGGTCTCAACCAAAAGCGGGGTCAATCTGGGAGGGAGGCTCGCTGCCCGGACCGTTCCTCTGGTATTCAAGCAGGTGCTGTTGCTTCACAAGAAGCGCTATCGGGATGAAGCTGAAATCGGATACCGGCAGATCCTGGAAACCGCGCCAAGGCATGCTGGTGCGCTTTACGGCTTGGCCCAGCTGCTCGCAGCCAGGCAAGAAGATGCGGAGGCGGCGCAGTTGTTCGAGACGCTGACCGCCCTGCAGCCGGCAAATTTAAAGGCGTGGTTGCGCCTGGCTCAGGTTTATCAAAGGTCGTCCGGCGCCGAGGCCGCCTGCGGTGCATATCGAAAGGTGCTCGCGATCGACCCCAAGCTGATTTCAGCACATTTCGGCCTTGCGAAGTGTCTGGCGGAAATGGACCGGCCAAGTGAAGCCGTCGACGTGCTTCAGGCTATCATGCGCTTGCCGCCGCGTAACGAAGCGGAGCGGACGGTTGCAGTTGAAGCAACGAAGCTGCTGAGCGTCTTGAAGCCTGGCCTGGTCTTCACGCATCCGCTGGTTCAATCCATTGCAGCGCCTGGTCAGACGCCCTTTGTGGTTCCGGGCGAGACTGGCGATGTAAATGTGGTGCTGAAGCCTTCCGAGAAATAGTCCCTCGCAGACCATGTCAGGGCGGCACTCCTGCAAACCGGACCAAGCGGATCCACATTCATGGGAACACAGCAGATGCGGCAGGCACGCATTGCCGTGTCGGCAAAGCTTGCCGCCTCCTCGTTTCGAAAGATTGTGCTGTATCTGCGGTAAAGTCATTAAATTCAACATCTTAATCAGTTGATAAAAACTGGCCCGATGCTTGCTTTGTCCTGTGGGACGAAATGCGTCCGCGTGGGCGGTGAAGGGATCGGGGGCGAAATTGCTGCCATTTGGATTGATGACCGATGTTTCTGCTGGGGCCTTGGCAGCCGGAACAGGTGGTTTGCAAAATGCAGGTCAGGTTGTAGCTGGTGGCAAGCAGCCGACCGGATTTGCACAAGAGTTGTCCGCATTCGCACAAGCTCAGAGTTTACCTGGCGAGGGAACGCCTGGCTTCGATGCTTTTGAAAACGGCGCGGGACTGTTTGTCGAAGAACTCTCGGCAGACAATCTGCCTGAGGCTGGTGGTGAGGGTGATGTCGATGCATTGACCGGAAGCACTGGGGATGAGGTTCCCGGTGCTTTTCCTCCGCAAGCCGAAACAAAAGTGAGGACAGCTGGAGAAGAGTGGTCCTGGAAGGATCTCGGCTCAGAACAGCTGACGCAAAAAACTTCCGGCTTGCCCCCTTTGGATCGGGCGTCGCCGACGCAAGGTGAGGGTGTTGCCGATCAATTGCCAGGCCCACCGCGATCGTCAGCACAGGGCGCGCAGGCACAGCCGCCGCTGGGTGCTGGAAACAAACCTGAAAGCGAGACGGCGCTTGCGGCCGCAGATGGCGCGCCGCCAAAGCTTAACGGAGCACAAGCTCAACCGGCATCAGTGTCGCTGGGCCCTGTTGCAGCCGATGAGGGTGCTGCGGGTTCTCAGGTTGGTGTCGGCAAGATTGAGGCAGGTGATGCAAAAGCTGCCAAAACCGTTGTTGGCAGCGACGAGCCTTCCGAAGCCAGGCAGGTTTTGGTTCGCAGTCCTCTTCAGGACGAAGCTGCCGGCGTCGCGAACAGGTCTTCGGGAGAAAGGCTGGGGTTGGGTGGCATCGAAGCCGTATCATTGCAGAGCAAAGCGCCCTTGTCTGCCTTGGAGCCGATCACCGGGGCAGTTGAGCGCCGTTGGCAAAGTGAGTTGCCGCAAGAACTTCGGGCGTCCGCTGGTCGCACTGGAGTTGCTACTGATCCTGCTGCACAAATCGCAAAGAATGCTCCTGGCATCTTGGGTGTGCCTAGTGACGATGCAATTGTGGTTCCGCAGGCAAATGATGGAAAAAACCACGTCTCCGTGCCGGAGCAACCTGTTCCGGGTCAAGATGGCGAGCCAACCGATGGAGCCGTTTCTGAATTGCTTCGGAAAGCTTCCGGTGCGGGTGACAATCCGGCCGTGAAAGACGCACAAACGACTGTTTCGGATCAGGGCAGGGATGCGAAGCAGCAGCAAGGCGCTCCAACAGTCGCTGCTGCCGCTGGTGTGCGGTCTCAGAACACTTCTCAACACGCATCGCAATCTGCTTTTCAGGGAGCGGTTGTTGAGGGAAGCCCTGCCGCTGAAGCTGCATCGGTTGATGCGCCGCTTGAGGCCAAGCCTCAGGAAGTTGTCGGGTCTGGCAAGCAGGTTGCAGTCGGTGGTGACGAGCCTCGTATCGGTGGCAAGGATAAAACTGCAGGTGGAAACGAGCGTCTGGAGGCGCTGGCAGGACGTCCGGGTGAAAGGGCGGCGGCTGCCAATCCATCAATGACTGGAAATCCTCCGATTGCCGCCGCCGCAATACTGACGTCGCAGGTCATGACCGAGGATGGGGACGTGACACTGACAGACGTCAGTTTTACTGGTGAAGCTTCGGCAACGGTTCGCGGTGGAGACCTGACCGGAGCGATGCGGACGGAAAGTCTGCAAACGCCGAACCAGGCGCAGTCCGGTCACGTTTCGACGCAAGTGGCCGCTGAAATTGCACGCAATCTCAAAAATGGCCAGACCAAGTTTCAGATGAGATTTGATCCGCCGGAACTGGGTCGCGTCGAAGTGAACATGAAGGTGGGTGCTGATGGCAGTGTTCAGGCTCATCTGATCGTGGAGCGACCGGAGACCCTCGACATGTTCCTGCGTGACCAGCGCGGACTTGAGAGAGCGCTTGAGGCTGCCGGCCTCAATACGGATTCCGGCAATCTTCAGTTTTCGCTGAAGCAGGACGGTGGACGGGAGTTCGCCTCTGGTGACGGGCAGTCCGACCAATTCGGTGGTCAATCTGATGAGCGAGATGGCTCTGAAGGGGCGGGTTCCGATCCGCATGAGGAAGAAATTGTTCGTTTGACGCTTGCTGCTCAACGCGGTGGCTTGGATGTGAAAATATGAAACTGATGCGCTCTAGGCAGATGTCGGTTCGGGAGTTGATACAATGACGACGGTTTCCTCAAGCACGGGTACCACGACGACAAACAGCAGCACTGGCCAAGCCGGCCTGATGGCAAACTACGACTTGTTCCTGAGCATCCTGACAACGCAGATCCAGAACCAGGATCCGCTCGATCCGATGGATTCTGGCGAATACACCAGTCAGCTGGTGCAATATTCGAATGTTGAGCAATCGATCCAGCAGAACCGGAATCTTGAGAGCATCATTGCCTCGTTGGCAAGCAGCCAAAGTCTGAGCTTTGTCAGTTACATCGGAAATGAAGTTACGGCAGACGCCTCAACGACAACATTGTCCGGAGGGCAGGCGACCTGGAACTACGACGTCAGCGAGGCGGCAACCGGAACAGTTGAAGTCCGGAATTCGAGCGGGGCTGTTGTCTATAGCGGTGATGTGGAACTCGAGGCGGGGAGTGGAACATTCAACTGGAACGGTCAAACCGATTCCGGCGGTGAAGCCCCGGACGGACTTTACACAATCTCGTTCGACGTGAAGGATGCCAACAGTCGTGCCGAAACAGTGCGCACAGAGCTTACCGGTATTGTCGAAAGCGTTGATATGTCAAAGTCCGAGGCGATTTTGAAGGTTGGCAATCAGGAAATTCCGGTGTCGTCCGTTATTGCCGTCTCACGTCCGAGCTGAAGCAGGTCATATCCTCATAAGGTGGACCGCGAGGGTGTGAGGATCTGCTCTAGTGGTTCGGATTACTGGCTTGCTTTGCTGCGTTTGGTGCTTTTGCCGGACGTGTTTGGCTTTATTTTGTGCCTTCTTATTGAAAATTCTTCTGAAAATGCCGAGATGATCGTGCGACGGCTCAATTATTTCGAGTGTGCCGGCCCGTGTTCCATTCGTAATTTACACGATATCTCCGTTCTGCCTCGCAAAATGCATCACATGCTTTTTATGGTTAACAAATTCATATATTGCGGTTAATAATTTTAGTTGTTTTCTTTGTATAATCCTAAATATCATTCACTAAATTTAGATTTTATAGTTAATAAAAACACAACTTTGCTTTAGTCGTTTGTTAAGTGTCGTCCTGTAGTCTCAATTCAACCTTGGTCATGGTTAGTGTGAGAGTACAATGACCGAACATATTCGTTCGCGTGTTAAATACGTCATCGGGCCGGATGGTAGTCCGCTTACAATAGCGGATCTGCCGCCGACATCGACAAAGCGGTGGGTGATCCGTCGTAAGGCAGAGGTGGTCGCCGCAGTCCGCGGGGGGTTACTGTCCCTTGAGGAGGCCTGTCAGAGGTATACTCTGACGGTTGAGGAGTTTCTCTCCTGGCAAAGCTCGATTGAAAAACACGGCCTTGCCGGGTTGAGGGCAACTCGTGTTCAGCAGTACCGGAACTGATTGACCAGCTACTGGTTTTTACAGCATCCGTTAGGGCATGAAAGAGGTCGGCTAAGCCGGCCTTTTTTGTTTGTGCTGAAAAACGTTTTGCCAACCGTGTGAAGCATCGGCCGGCTTCGTGTCGTGAAGGCCCGAAAGAGGTGGTGGCATCAGAAAGTTAGCCACATTCTCTAATGTGAATTGCGATCAAATCACGGCAAATTCTTGGCGCAAAGGCTTTCCGGTCAGCGGTAAACTTATCCAAAAGTTAATGAGGTAGGCAGTTTTTCCCCACCTCAGTTGCATATTGCATAAGGCAAAATCGCTGAAATCCGCGGTTGCGCTCATATTGGTTAATGCCTGTTAACGAGTTGTTAACCTTGAAGGCGGCAAATTTTGCCGATCAAGGGCATGGCATGTCGAGCCGACTCCAATAATAACGGCTTGAACATGTTTCAGATGCGGGCGGGCATTCGTGAACGGACTTATTGAATTTATTAAAACACTTGGACCAGCACGTGTTGCCGCCATGGGCGCGGTTGCCGCAATATTGGTTGGCGTGTTCGCGTTCATCATCTTTCGGGTAACCGCCCCGCAAATGACGACGCTTTACAACGAACTGACGCTTGAAGATTCCGCAGCAATCGTTACGCAGCTCGAAAGCCAGGGTGTCCAGTTCGAATTGGCCCGTCAGGGCTCCACCATTTTGGTGTCGAAAGATCAGGTTGCCCGTTTGAGAATGCAGCTTGCGGCTGAAGGTCTGCCAACCGGGGGGTCCATCGGTTACGAGATTTTCGATCGTTCCGATACGCTTGGTGCAACCAGTTTTGTTCAGAACGTCAATCATATGCGTGCCATGGAAGGCGAACTATCGCGGACAATCGGGTCGCTTGATCGTATCCGGGGCGCTCGGGTTCATCTGGTTATCCCTGAACGCCAATTGTTCCAGCGGGACCGCAGGCCTCCTTCCGCATCCATTGTCCTGAACGTCCGGGGCGCACTGGGCCCGGGAGAAATTCGTGCTGTTCAGCACCTTGTAGCCACGGCGGTTGATGGTCTTGACCCGGACCGGGTGTCGATCGTCGATGAAAGCGGTCGTCTGCTGGCATCAGGTGCCAACGGCGATGAAGAGGGGCTCGTTTCCGCTTCGCTGCAGGAACGCACCGTGGAAGTTGAAGGGCGTTTGCGAAACCAGGTTGAAGAGATTCTGAATTCCGTTGTCGGTCCAGGACGGGCGCGCGTGCGCGTCAACGCCGAAGTTGACTATAACCGGCTGACGGAAACGACCGAAACCTTCGATCCGGATGGTCAGGTTGTGCGCTCCACACAAACCAAGGAAGAAGCTTCTTCAGCTGCCAGCCGCAATGCGCAAGTCACCGTCGGCAACCAGTTGCCGAATGCGGCAGGGCAAGGTGGAGATGGGGGGCTGGATACGGCTTCGCTGACCGAGGAAGTCGTCAATTACGAAATTTCCCGTTCCACCAGAACGCAGGTTGTTGAAGCAGGTCAGGTCAAGCGTCTGTCCGTGGCGGTGCTTGTTGACGGTACTTACGAGCCAAACGAGGACGGAGATGCGATTTACACGCCCCGCACACAGGAAACGCTTGACCGGATCGCCGTTCTCGTGCGTTCCGCTGTCGGCTTCGATCAGGGGCGCGGCGACGTCGTTGAAGTCGTCAATCTGCAGTTCGCACTGCCCCCGCAGGATGAGCTGCTGACCGAAGGCGACGGGTTGTTCGAATTCACGCGCGACGACATCGTCCGGTTTGCCGAGCTGGGTGTTTTGTTCCTGATTGCGCTTCTCCTGCTGTTGTTCGTTGTCCGTCCGCTTCTGCGCCGTATCGTGACACCGGAAGAAAAGCAGCCGCAGGAACTGATGATCGGGCCGGACGGAACGCTGGTCGTTGAGACGGAAGTTCCCCAGGAAGAAAGTCATGAAGAAGAGTTCGTGATCGAGTGGCTTGAGCAGGCCAAGCAGGAAGGTGCAATGCAGGCGAGTTCGATCGCGAAAGTGGGTGACATGATCAAAGACCATCCGACAGAGGCGGTGACGATCGTCCGCGGTTGGCTGGATGACCAGGCGGCCTGACAATGAGTGACCAACTTCAAAAACAACTCAAGGTCAGTGCCGACGAAGAGGATCGGGAGCTCAAGGGTGCCGAACGCGCTGCGGTCCTCCTGCTTGCGCTGGGAGAGTCTCACGGTGCCCCGATCTGGCAGAAGCTGGACGAGATTGAAGTTCGCCAGGTGTCAGCCGCCATGGCCAATCTCGGTCCGGTTACACCCAATATGCTTGAAGACCTCTTCAAGGATTTTGTCCGGCGCGTCAGCTCCAACGGAGCCTTGACGGGCAACGTGGACGCAACCGAGCGTCTGCTCACCAGTTTTCTGCCTGGCGACAAAGTTTCCATCATCATGGAAGAAATCCGCGGACCTGCGGGCCGCAACATGTGGGAGAAGCTTTCCAACGTTCAGGAAAACGTGCTCGCCAATTACCTGAAGAACGAATACCCGCAAACCGTCGCCGTGGTGTTGTCCAAGATCAATTCCGATCATGCTGCCCGTGTTCTCGGTATCCTGCCGGAAGAGCTCGCCCTTGAGGTGGTAAGCCGGATGCTGCGCATGGATGCAGTCCAGAAGGAAGTCCTGGAAAAGGTGGAGCAGACACTCAGGGTCGAGTTCATGTCGAACCTGACCAACACCTCTCGTCGGGACAGCCACGAGATGATGGCCGACATCTTCAACAATTTCGATCGACAGACCGAAGCGCGTTTCCTGGCGGCTCTTGAAGAAGACAACCGCGAGGCAGCGGACCGGATCAAAACGCTGATGTTCACCTTCGACGATTTGTTGAAGCTGGACGCGGCCAGCTGTCAGACGCTGTTGCGCCATGTCGAAAAGGACCAGCTTGCGATTGCTCTGAAAGGGTCGACCGACACCGCCCGGGAGTTCTTCTTCGGCAACATGTCCTCCCGCGCGGCCAAGTTGCTGGAAGACGATATGGATGCCCTGGGACCAGTGCGCTTGCGGGATGTCGATGAGGCTCAAACGAGCATGGTGAACAAGGCCAAGGACCTGGCAGCCAAGGGCGAGATCATGATCTCCAAGTCCAAGGGCGAGGATGAAATTATCTACTGATGCGGCAGACGGCAGGTATCTACAACAGCATGGGCAGCATGACAAACCCATCCAAATTTCTCTTCAATGTCGACTTTTCCGAGCCGGAGGAGCCGGAAGTGGTTGCACCGCTTGAACCGGAGATCCCGATGATCGCCGTTGCGGATCACGAAAAACTTTTGGCGGACGCCAGAGCGCAAGCCTTTGAAGAGGGCAGGGTCAAGGCGCTGCAGGATCTGCAGACCAAGCAGGAAACATTGCTGACGGCTGAAGTGGATCGTCTCGTTGATGCTGTGTTGCAGGTTGTTCAGACTTTGGATGAAGAGCAGGCCGGCAGGGAACAGGATGCCATCAGCCTCGCATTTCTTGTGGCTAGACGCCTTTGCGGCCATCTGATCGCACGTCAACCGCTGGCGGAGACGGTGGCTTTGGTGTCAGAATGTCTCGGACCGCTGCGTAAAGCTCCGCATCTTGTGATCCGTATCGCGGAACGGGATGTCGATGCTCTGAAGGCACAGGTGGACCCGATCGTGCACGAAAAAGGCTTCGAAGGCCGTCTCGTGATCCTGGGGGAGCCTGAAATCGATCGTGGGGACTGCCACATCGAATGGGCCGATGGCGGGATCAAGCGTGACCGGAGAGCGCTCGAGGGCGAAATCGATACGAACATCAAAGCCTATTTGCGCGCTCGTGGCACGGCCAAAAAAGCTAAAACGTCCGACACGTCGGCGAAAAAGGATACTGACGTATGAGCGACGAACAAGACACAAACATCCCGCTGGACGAGCTGGAAGTTCCCCAGCGCAGTCTTGAAGACGAGGATATACAGGCGCCGCAGTCTGCGGCCGATCTGGAAGCCGTGTTCGATGTACCGGTTCGGATTTCGGCCGTACTCGGACATTCCAAAATGCATGTCTCTGATCTTTTGAAACTGGCTTCCGGCACCGTACTGGAACTCGACCGGAAGGTTGGTGAAGCCATCGACATCTATGTGAACGACCGGCTTGTGGCCCGTGGAGAAGTTGTCCTTGTGGAGGACAAGCTCGGGGTGACCATGACCGAAATTATCAAGACTGACCGATAGGAAGGCTAACGAATGCGCCTGTTAATTGTCGGAACCCTGGGCGGCCAGCTATCGACGGCATCGAAAATCGCGATGCAAGGTGGGGCACAAGTCACCCATGCGGAAGATATCGAAGGAGCCTTGAAAGTGCTTCGCTCGGGCCGCGGGGCGGATCTGATGATGGTCGAAGTCCATCTCGATATCGCCGGGCTCATTGCCAAGCTCCAAAATGAGCGTGTGCATGTTCCTGTGGTTGCGTGCGGTGTGGAGACTGACGCCCAGGCAGCCGTTTCCGCTATCCGTGCTGGAGCCAAGGAATATATTCCGCTGCCGCCCGATCCGGAGATGATCGCGGCCGTGATTGCAGCGGTTGCACAGGAGCGCGGCGACCTGATTTACCGCGACGAAGCCATGGCGTCGGTCGTCAGGCTGGCGGAGCAGGTTGCGCCGTCAGAAGCCTCGGTGCTGATTACCGGCGAGTCCGGCACGGGTAAGGAAGTGATCGCCCGTCATGTTCACAAGTGTTCCAACCGGGCTTCAAAGCCGTTCATCTCGATCAACTGTGCTGCGATTCCGGAGCAACTGCTGGAATCGGAACTGTTCGGGCATGAGAAGGGCGCATTCACAGGTGCGGTTGCCCGCAGGATCGGCAAATTCGAAGAGGCGGATGGCGGAACGTTGCTGCTCGACGAGATTTCCGAAATGGACGTGCGACTGCAGGCCAAATTGCTGCGTGCCATTCAGGAGCGTGTGATCGACCGTGTCGGCGGAACCCGACCTGTACCGGTGAATATTCGTATCCTTGCGACGTCCAACCGCGATCTGGCGGAAAGTGTGCGCGAAGGGCAATTTCGGGAAGATCTTCTCTTCCGCCTGAATGTGGTGAACTTGAAATTGCCGTCGCTGCGTGAACGCCCGGCGGATATCATGGAACTCGCGCAGTTTTTCATCACGCATTATTCAGAAGCCAATGGTGTTCCCGTCCGCCCCCTGTCCGTGGAGGCACGTCAGGCACTTATGGCCAATCCCTGGCCGGGCAATGTCCGCGAGCTGGAGAACACCATCCACCGGGCCATCCTTCTGGCCTCGGGCATGGAGATCGGGGTTGATGCGATCCGAATGCCGGATGGCACGCCGTTGACGGTTTCCAGAGGGCCGGCTGAAAAGGCCGCCCAGACTGCGGAAGCTGTTGCAAGGTCGTTTGTTGGCCGGACAGTGGCTGATGTGGAACGGGATCTGATTCTCGATACGCTGGATCATTGCCTTGGCAATCGAACGCATGCTGCAAAAATTCTGGGTATCTCGATCCGTACGCTGCGCAACAAACTGAATCAGTATACCGATGATGGGATTAGCGTTCCGGGACCGGGCGAAGCACGGATCTGAACGTAAGAATTGACAAGGGGCTGGCGCCTGAACTCTGGAAAATAAGGCGCCAATAGGAGACCGGACCAGGGAATGTCGGACACGACAGCAGGCGGACAAGATAAAGCACCGGCTCCCACTGGGGAGCAGCAGGCGCTGGCAGAGCAGCCTGGCGCCGTCGCGTCCGCTCTTCCAAGTCTTCAGGATTTGGTCGATACCCTGCGCAAAGGCGACATCGGCCTTGCGACAGGCATTCTCGTTATCCTGACACTCCTGATCCTGCCGATGCCGCCGGTGATGCTGGACATGTTTCTGGCGGTCTCGATCATTTTTTCGGTCTTGATCCTGATGACCGGTCTCTTCATTCAAAAGCCCCTGGAATTTTCCTCGTTTCCAACCGTTCTTCTGATCGCGACCATGTTGCGCCTTGGTTTGAACATTGCGTCCACGCGCCTGATCCTCGCCAATGGACATGAGGGAACAGCGGCTGCGGGAAACGTCATTCAGTCCTTTGGCAATCTCGTCATGGGCGGAAATTTCGTTATCGGGATCATCGTGTTCGCGATCCTGGTGATCGTGAACTTCGTCGTCATCACCAAGGGTTCCGGCCGTATCGCAGAAGTCGCAGCGCGTTTTACACTGGACGCGATGCCTGGCAAGCAGATGGCGATCGATGCAGACCTTTCAGCGGGTCTCATCGATGAAGCGGAAGCCAAATCCCGACGCAAGGCGCTGGAGGATGAAAGTTCGTTTTTCGGTGCCATGGACGGTGCCTCGAAATTCGTCCGTGGTGACGCGATTGCAGGCCTGCTGATCACCTTCATCAACATTCTCGGCGGTATTTTCATCGGTGTCGCCCAGATGGATCTGAGCTTTTCCGAAGCCGCCAACAATTACACGCTGCTGACCATCGGCGATGGCCTGGTCTCCCAGATCCCGGCACTGATTGTCTCGACCGCGGCAGGTCTTCTGGTGTCGAAAGCCGGCGTGCATGGTGCAGCCGACAAGGCGTTGACGAGCCAGTTCACTGGATATCCGAAGGCGCTCGGCATGTCGGCCGCCGTCATGGTGGTTCTGGCCCTTCTGCCGGGAATGCCGATGATACCGTTTTTCAGCCTTGCCGGTCTGGCCGGCTATCTAGCCTATCAGGTTGGTGCGAAGAAGAAGAGGGTAGCGGCGGAGGTTGCCGAGAAAAAGGCCGTCGAAGCCGCACCCAAGCCACCACCCGAGCCACCGATCACCGACGCGCTCAAGATGGACGAACTCAGGATCGAACTTGGCTATGCCTTGCTGCCGCTGATCAACGGCAAGGCGCAAGGAGATGGCGATGTTCTGACCGAGCAGATCAAGGCGCTGCGCCGTCAGGTCGCCGGAGATATGGGGGTTATCATGCCGCCCGTGCGTATCCTGGATAACATTCAGCTTGGAGCCAACGACTACGTCATCAAGGTCAAGGAAGTGGAAGCCGGTCGCGGCATTCTTTACCCGAACCACTATATGGTCATGGATCCGGCTGGCGGTCAGGTGAAACTGCCGGGAACCCATACCACCGAACCGACATTCGGACTGCCGGCAACTTGGGTTGAGGCCCAGTATCGCGAAGATGCGTCGCTGCGCGGTTATACTGTTGTCGATCCTGCGACAGTTCTTTCCACGCATCTGACCGAGACCATCAAGGGCAACATCAGCGAATTGCTGACCTATGGCGATGTCCAGAAACTTCTGAAAGAGCTGCAAGGCGAGCAGGCAAAGTTGGTCGAGGATCTCGTTCCTTCACAAATCACCGTATCCGGCCTTCAGCGCGTCCTGCAGGCGCTGCTCAACGAACGCATTTCTATCCGAGATCTCGGCACGATCCTGGAAGGTGTGTCGGAGGCAACCGGCATGACGCGCAATACCGACACGATTGCAGAGCATGTGCGTACACGGCTCGGGCGTCAGATCTGCGCGGCCAATCTCGCACCGGGCGGCTATCTGCCGTTGATCGCCCTGTCGCCGCGTTGGGAACAGGCCTTCCTTGAGTCCATTGTGGGAGAGGGGGATGACCGCCAGCTTGCCATGCAACCGAGCAAGCTGCAGGAGTTCGTCGGCAAGGTCCGGGATGCATTTGAAGAGGCTGCCCAGCAGGGTGAGGTACCGGTGCTGCTGACGTCTCCGCAGACCAGGCCGTTTGTCCGTTCGATTGTCGAGCGTTTCCGCGCGCACACGACCATCATGAGCCAGGGCGAAGTGCACCCGCGCATCAAGCTGAAAACCATCGGTTCAATCTGACGTCTTGCTGTAGAGCGCTCTATCGCATTCAAACCAGAACACTGACGCGCGACATGACCGCTGTCGGATTGGCGTAAGGGCCGCTGACATTCTGGTTCTGCATCGAAAAGAGAGTTGTTGCCTGCGCGGCTTGAGCGTTGATCGTGCTGAAGTTGTTGGCGATTGTTCGCAGCTGCTTGGATTTTTCCAGCGCGTTGGAACGGCGCGTGCTCCAGCTTTTGTTATAGTCGGACCATGTCGATTTGCGCTGCGAGCGAAACCGATTGTGATAGTCCTTCTGGACGTAATTTCCGACTTTAGGCATGAATGCATCTTTCCTGGATACGGTTCCAGCCTCTCAAGGCGTGGTTAATAACCGGTTAACAGATCGCAATACGCAATTCGGGCACTTGGTGTCGTCGCTCTGTCCTGATATGGCCTGATTGCTGACAACAGGTTGGAGATATCATGAGCGGGCAAATGCTTGATATGAATGGCTATACGGATGTTCCTGACGGCAAGATTGCGTTTGTCGTCACTTATCTGGAAATGCTGGAGGGCCCTTCTTCACCGCTCGCGCCGCCACGAGATGACATCATGCTTGAGCGTTGGCGGGCGCCGGAGCCAGCAGACTACAAAAAACTGTTCCGGGAGGTCGGGGAGGACTGGATCTGGTTCAGTCGCTTGACGCTTGAAGAAACTGATCTTGCGAAACTGCTGAGCGAACCGACACGGGAAAATTACCGACCGGTCATCAACGGCGAGGCGGTGGGTACGCTGGAGCTTGATTTTTCCGATCCCGCCGAACCCGAACTTGCCTATTTCGGTCTGACGCCCGGGGCAATCGGCGGCGGCGTCGGCCGCTGGCTGATGGCACAGGCACTTGAGATCGCCTGGTCGCGTACTGAAACCAAACGGCTTTGGTTGCATACCTGTACCGGCGACAGTCCCCAGGCAATGAAATTTTACATGTCCTGTGGCTTCCAGCCCTACAAACGGGCAATCGAGGTGACCGACGATCCGCGGCTCGCCGGCGTGTACCCCGTAGACAAGGCGTTACATGTTCCTCTGATTGGATAACGCGTTTCGTGTGTTCAGCGCAGCTTTAAGCGCTGAGCTTCACTCTTTCAGGAAACGCTTCCGCAATCGCCTGCCGGTTTGCAGAGAGCACGCCACGCTCGGTGATCAGGCCTGAAACCAGCCGAGCCGGGGTAACGTCGAATGCCGGGTTGGCGACTTCGGAACCATCGGCGACGATGCTGATGGTCTCGATGGCCCCGCTTCTGGAACGACCGGTCATGTGGCTGACTTCCTCACCGCTGCGTTCCTCGATCGGGATCTCCCGGATGCCGTCAGAGAGCGAAAAGTCGATGGTCGGGGAGGGCAAGGCCACATAGAAGGGCACATTGTTGTCCCGGGCTGCGAGCGCCTTCAGATAAGTGCCGATCTTGTTGCAGACATCGCCCGTGGCCGTCGTGCGGTCGGTGCCGGTGATGACCATGTCCACTTCACCGTGTTGCATCAGATGGCCACCGGCATTGTCAACGATGACCGTATGCGGAACACCGTGATGGCCAAGTTCCCAGGCCGTCAGGAAGGCTCCCTGGTTTCTTGGGCGGGTTTCGTCTACCCAGACGTGAACCGGAATGCCGCCTTCATGGGACATGTAAATCGGGGCAGTTGCCGTGCCCCAATCGACTGTCGCCAGCCAACCGGCATTGCAATGCGTGAGAATGTTGACCGGTTCGCCCTCACGCTTGGTGCGTGCAACAGCGGCGATCAACTCCATGCCGTGCATACCGATCGCCATGTTGATGGCAATGTCCTCATCGCAGATCTCGTTGGCAAGCGTGAAAGCCGCCACAGCGCGATATTCTGGCGCGACCTGGATAAGGCTTTTGCGAGCTCGATCCAGCGCCCAGTGCAGATTGATGGCAGTTGGGCGTGTTTCCAGGAGCACAGAGCAGGCAGTGTCCAGAGCGTCGTCGGATGAATCCGCGCGCATTGCCAGCGCGACGCCATAAGCGGCTGTCGCGCCGATCAGAGGTGCGCCACGAACCTGCATGACGCGAATTGCGTGCGCCGCGTCTTCCATCGTGTGAAGTTTAGTGATTTCAAAAGCATAGGGGAATTTGGTCTGATCGATGATCTCGACACTTTCACCGTCTTTCGCGAGCCAGATCGTGCGATATTTCTTGCCATCCACTTTCATGGTGGAACCTCCTGGAGCGACGCAATATGTCATTGCATACCCCAAGAGCGCGGCACAAACCAGCACCGCTGACTGGCTTCAGGGTTAAAAATCTCTTAAGATTCATTAACCAAGTTTGGATCATTGCCAGTGGATAGCGGGGTGGAACGGCCTTCAGGTTGTTTCGTACCGGTCTGAGTCAGTTAAGACTCGATTCACCAAAGGCATAAAAACGGAGTCAGGCGCCTCATGTCTGAAATGCAGGATAACGTTGTTCCACATACGCGCATGCGATCCCTGCGGGATGCGATCCGCAAGGTTCAGCTCGGTGAAGTTGAGCGGTCGGATGTGGTGGTGGAGCTGCAGGACACTGAAAGAGCGCGGCTCGACATGCTTGCCGACGAGCTGAAGGATGTCTTCAAGGAGATCCCCGAAGACGACGACCAGTTCTCGTTGCAGATCATTGCCGGATCGACACCGCGCCTTTGGATTGATGCCACCAGTCACGTCGCGGTTGGCGGGGATCGCCGTACCTATCGTTTCCTCAAGGATACCCGGCTGGGACGTGTGGTCATTCTGGAAACGGCCAATATCGACGACATGGCCGACTGTCTGACCGAGTATATCGCCGAACGGGTCATCGAGCGGGAAAAGGCTCTTGAGGGTGATTGGCTCAACAACCGCCTGCGTCAGGTCGCGCTTGATTCCAAGGTTGTGCGGGTCAAGGAAAGCCGGACGCCGTGGCTTGCGGTTGCCGGTGCCTTCGGGATTGGCATTGCAGCCGGCATCATGGGTCTTATAGCCTTTGCCTGGTTTGCCAACCCGCTTTGAGACCGTAGCCCGAAATACGTGCCGGATCAGTCACGATCTGATTTGCCTTGAGCGCCCGGCATCGTTGGCCCCAGCCATCTTCGATTGCACATTCTAACTTGCAGGCAGCGCTGACAGGCGGCCGTTCGGAACCGCTACGTCGCGTTCACGCATTAGCTTCACCGGTGTGTTCGGGGCTTCGAAACCGTGTTCTTCCATGCGGCAGGACCAGCCGTCATTTGTTTTTTCGATCCTGAACAGATTGTAGCGGGCCGCCGGATGCTTGCCTCCGGGCGCGCTGGTTGCCGACGGAACGCCGACGACCGGGACCGGGCCATGCGGTCCGTCGATCACTTCAAAACTGTCGATATGGGTATGGCCATGCAGGATCAGTTCCGCGCCGGCACGCTTGACCACGGTTCGAACTCTTGAGGCATCCGACAGACGCTTGTGCCATCTTGTGGCATGCTTGAAAGGTGGGTGATGCAGCATGACGACCCGGAAGAGGCCTTCCTTGCCCAGTTCTTCCAGGGTTGCGCGCAATCGTTTGCTCTGTTCACTGCCGACGCGTCCTGTTGCAAACCAGGGGGCACTGGCGCGACCGGTGGTGACACCGATCAAGGCAATGTCTCCCCGCCTGCGGACATAGGGAAAGGTGGCTTCAGAGCGCTGGTCCCTTGCCGGCTCGGTGCTGGCGTCGTCTGCGCACATATACGGCCACCAGGCGGTGCGCGCTTTGCGCACGGCGCCGGGAACATAGGCGTCATGATTTCCGGGAACGACCGAAACCTGGTCCGGGGCGCCAATCTCTTCCAACCAGTTACGCGCACCGGTAATTTCAAGCGGCAGTGCAATGTTCACCAGATCGCCGGTGACGGCGATGTGGTCTGGTGCTTTGGCCTTCATGTCGTCGACCAGTTGCTCCAGATAGTTTGCACCCATGATCTTGGAGCGGTTTCGCTGCCAGTTCATGTAGCCGAGAATACGCTTTGAAAAGAGCTGTAGAAGCTTGGGGTCCGGCAACGGGCCGAGATGCGGGTCGGAAAGATGCGCGAGCGTGAACATAAGGGCGCATCTTCAAATCAAAAAGCGCCGCGTCAAGAAAAAACGCGGCGCTCTAAAGGCAGAACACAGTTTTTTGCGGAGATCAGGCCTTGGGCTTGACCTTGCTATTGAAAGCCGGCGCTCGCTTGACTGCCTTGGCAGTATTGCTTTCTGCGGAGCGCGTGGTTTCGCGCAGCGTCGCATTTACAACATTCACGAGTCCGAACATATCGGTCCTCCGCTTTGCGTTGCTTCCGAACCTTAGTTGGTCGGGAAAGTTGTCAGGGACGCAGCAATGCGCGGATTGCTGAGGTCAACAGCCGGTTTCCACTGGTAGTGGGACGTGCGGCGGCGGCGTTTTCCAAACAGTGCGTTCAACATTGGGATTTTCCTTTCAAAAGAAAGGCAGGCAACGTGTCTGCCTTCGAATTCATCATGTTGCCTGTTATATATGCACGCTTGGGACGAAGGAGGAGCGTTATTCTAGCGTAGCTGCCCTGCGGGGAATGCATGGGTTAACAAGCTCTTTCTTCAAGAAATGGTGGTTTAAGATTTAGCAAATGCTGAGGATTTTTTCTTTGCTCCCCAAGCAATGGACGAAACGTCTTGTTCAGGGGGCGGGCCTTGTCCGCAACCCGTATACGCTCGGGGTCAGAGTAATTGTCGAGGATGAGCTGAAAAGAGTGCTCCTGGTCCATCACAGTTATCTCCCCGGCTGGTATCTGCCGGGTGGAGGGGTGGAAGGCGGGGAGACGCTTGATGAGGCCGCATGCCGTGAGGTGCGCGAAGAGGCGGGCATCGTTGCCGACAATAATCCGACGCTCTTGAACATGTATCTGAATGAGGAGGCGACCGGGCGGGACCATGTCGGCCTGTTTTATCTTTCAGCCTGGCAAAAGGCGGACAATTTCCTGAAACCGAATACCGAAATTGTCGAGGCGGCCTTTTTTGCGCTGGATGCGTTGCCGGCCGATTTAAGCAAGGCAACATCCCGCCGGCTTGATGAACACCGAAACGGCGCATTTCCGGCAGGCGGCAGATGGTGAGCCTGCTGTCTGCAGGCTCCACCGGCCCGTCAGGCCAGTCAGCCTTGTGCGAAGGTCAAGCTGCCGGTTTTAGCCGATCGCGATTATGGGGTTGAAGGAAGTCGATTTCCGGTCCGACTGGAACAATCCGGTGTGGATTGATGCTTTCGTGGGACCCGAAATAGTGATGCTTGATCGTCGGCATATCCACGGTCTCCGCAATGCCCGGCATCTGATAGAGATCAAGCAGGTAGTTCCATAGGTTCGGATAATCAACGATCCGGCGGATGTTGCACTTGAAATGACTGACATAGACCGGGTCAAAACGAACCAGCGTCGTGAACAGGCGCCAGTCGGCCTCGGTCAACCTGTCGCCCATCAAGTAGCGCTTGTCAGACAGCAAGCCTTCCAGAAAATCCAGAGTTTCAAACAGGGCCTGAACGGCTTCCTCATAGGCTTCCTGGCTTGTTGCGAACCCGGACTTGTAAACGCCGTTGTTGACCGTGTGATAAATGCGCTCGTTGATCGTGTCGATTCGGCTGCGAAGATCCTCCGGATAGAAATCGAGCGAAGACCCGGTCACATCGTCAAAGGCGGAATTGAACATCCTGATAATTTCAGAAGATTCGTTGCTGACGATCGTGTTCTGATGTTTGTCCCAAAGGATCGGAACGGTTGCCCGGCCGGTATAGTGCGGATCAGCCTTTGCATAGATGTTCCACGCGTATTGGGCGCCTGTAACCGGTTCCTGTTCGCCAAACTCCCAGCCGTTCTCCAGCATCAACGGCTGAACGGCGGTCACCGGTATCAGATCTTCCAGTCCCTTCAGTTTACGGAAGACCAGCGTGCGGTGTGCCCACGGGCAGGCGTAGGAGACAAACAGGTGGTAGCGGTCGGCCTCTGCCTTGAAGCCACCGTCGCCGCTCGGCCCAACCGACCCGTCAGCGGTGATCCAGTTCCTGAAAGAAGCGTCTTTGCGGACAAAACGTCCGCCAGTTGATTTTGTTTCATACCAGACGTCTTTCCAGACACCATCGACCAGCAATCCCATCGTGAACTCCCTTGATCTGCCTTCCTGGTAGGTTGTGCGCTGTTCGTGAAAATCAATCAACTGAATGCAGTGTTCGCAATCGCTGAACAATTTCGGAGGTCCGGTCATGACAAAAAAGCACTGGACCGAAAGAAGTTGGCGTGGTAACCGCTTTGCCTCATAAATGAACTACCGGTGACTTGAAAGTTACCGGCGTATCGACGAGACAGGTTTCCATGACCTCAGGTCTGACACTCCGACGACGAACCAGCCGACGAGAAAGCTCTCGTTCGCTCCGTCGCGGCTGACCTGATCCCGGAATTTCGATAAATACATTCGGGCTAGTGGCAGGCGCGCTTTTTTAAAAAGATCGCTTTTCAGGAACTGCCACATGAAACAGACCACATGGGTCATCAGGCTCGAAGACACCTCCGACAATACTGCTATTGAAGACCTTCAAGCCGAGGCATTTGGACCCGGCCGGTTTGCGCGGACCGCATTTCGCATACGGGAAAACGTTCCACATCGGCCAGACTTGTCCTTTGTCGGTCTGGCAGGCTCTCAGATCGCAGGGTCCATTCGGTTGTCACCGATCCAGATCGGCGAGACCGAAGCGCTGCTTCTTGGGCCGCTGACCGTATCTCCCAACTTCAAGAACCGGGGTCTTGGAAAGGCGCTGCTGCGCACAGCAATGGATGAAGCTGCAACTGCAGGCGACAAGGTCGTGCTTCTAGTCGGCGACGCTCCCTATTACAGCCCCTTCGGCTTTCAGCAGGTCCCTTTCGGCCAGATCACTTTGCCGGGTCCGGTCGACCCGGCCCGGTTGCTCGTGGCCGCCCTGAATGGGGCAACCATGCCGACAGGAGCGGTTCACGGCGGGGCAGGGCCGGGGCGCTAACGCCCCTCGCGATACCAGGTCAGCGAAAGTGCCCCCAGCAGTAACGCCAAGCCGAGAAGGCCGATCATCAGCGGATAGCGGTCGACACCGTTCAGAATGCTCGCTTCGGTGGCTTTCAGACCGATCCAGCCATTACCCGCATAATTCGCTGACTGGCGCATGGACACGACCCTTGGAACGTCCAGTCCTCCTCCAACGTCTCTCAGACGCTGGGTCGCCCCTCCGGTTGCCTCGCTGATCGGTTCCAGCACTTCCGTTGTCGAAAGAACATCGGTGTATTCACGCGGGTTTTGTGGTCCGACATGAATAAGCGCGCTCATTTCTCCATCCGAAACGGAATGAAGTCCAGTTTCGCCGACCGGCATGGCACCGCGCCACAGGCCTGGATCCTGCTCACTCATGGTGATTTCCGTCTGCTCTCCTGTCGGAGCGATAACGATGACATCTCCGACGCTGTCTCCGAGCGTCTGGCGTTCCACCACCAGCTCATTGCCCAGGAGAGAAACGTTCAGGGCTTCTTCCTCCAGATCGGGTTCCTGCATCAGCCAGTGCGCCAGGCGCCGTAGCAGGGGGACATGCGGCCCCCCACCTTCAAAACCGCGAGCCCAGAGCCAGACGTGATCGGAGAGCAACATTGCGACCCGGCCTTCACCTTCACGGTTCAACACCAGAAGCGGGGTTTCGCTTGGCCCGGACATGAGCTGCTGACCCGCATCCAGTTCCGTATCGACTGCCCGGAACCAACGGCTCCAGGCCGGAGGTTCCTGTTCCGAACCGGGCAGGCCCCTGGTTACGGGATGTCTTTCACCCAGGCTGGCCAGTGTGGCGTGGAAAGGTTGCTCGAGGATCGCTCCGGTTGGCCGGGCCGGCAGAATAGGCGCCAGCGGTGTTCTGTACAGACTACCGGTCTCGGCATAGTCCGGACCACCGGCCAGCAGCACGGCACCGCCATCGCGAACATAACGGGCTATGTTGTCGAAATAGAGCATCGGCAATACGCCGCGCCGGACATAGCGGTCGAAAATGATCAGATCGAATTCGTCGATTTTCACCGAGAACAGTTCGCGTGTCGGGAAGGCGATCAGGGACAGTTGATTGATCGGTGTGCCGTCCTGCTTCTCCGGTGGGCGTAAAATTGTGAAATGGACCAGATCGACCGAAGCATCCGATTTCAGTAGATTGCGCCAGGTGCGTTCCCCGGCATGGGGGGACCCGGATACCAGCAGGACGCGCAGGTTTTCCCGAATGCCGTCTATCGTGACCACGGCGCGATTGTTCAATGTGGTGAGTTCATCTGCCAGGGTATCGGCTTCAAACTCGAAGATATTGTCGCCGCCATGCGCGATTTCGACGGGGATGTCGATTTTTTCACCTGTGCGCGCCATACGCTCGCTGACGACATTACCGTCCCGTTTCACGGTGAGGCGCACCTGATCTCCGGGACCGGTACCCTGGCCTTGATCGACAACGGTCAGGCTCACTGTCTGCTCCGAGCCGACCAGCCCAAATCTCGGCGCCTTGTCGAGCACGATGCGGCGGTCGCGTTCGTCCGAGGTTCCCGTGATCAGGCCGTGGACCGGAGCGTCAAAGCCAAGAGCGCCCGCGTTTTCGGGAATGTCGTGGATTTGGCCATCGCTGACAATTACTGCACCGCCCACCCGCTCAGGAGGCACATCCGCGAGGCCATTTGTGAGTGTCTGGAACACTTGCGTTCCATTGCCCGCACCAGAGTTTCTGGCTTCGAGAACGCGCAGGTCAAATCCGTCCAGAGCCTCGATCCTGCTCTGGATTTCCGCAGCTGCCTGGTCGGTGGTGGTTTCTCTTTCGGCCAGGCGCTGGCTCTGACTTTTGTCGACAATCAGCGCGACGACACTAGACAAGGGTTCGCGATCCTCGCGCTCGATGGCCGGGTTGGCCAGGGCGAACAGGAGGAGCGCCATTGTGAACGAGCGCAGGACCCATCCGCGCAGTCTCAGGAAGCCGGAAAGGCCCGACAGCAGGACGGCCACCGCGATGCCTGTGGCGAGTGCCCAGAGTGGAAGCAGGGGATCAAAGGAGAGAGACCAGACCATCAGCGCTCCTATTGCCCAAGCCGTTCAAGCAAGGCGGGAATGTGAACCTGGTCGGCCTTGTAGTTGCCAGTCAGGCTGTACATGACGATATTAACGCCCGATCTGAAGGCGTAGTCCCGTTGAACAGGACTGTTCGGCACCGTCGGATACATGAATTCCCCGCTTTCGGAGATTGCCCAGGCGGCTGCAAAATCGTTGCCGGTGATCAGGATCGGGGAAACACCGTCGCCAGCGCGAACGGGCCGATCGCCACGGGCTGCAATTTCTTCAAGGCTCTCGACCCAGAGCGGACTGGTCGCATATCGGCCAGGAAACGAATCCAGCAGATAGAAGGCCTTGGTGAGGACGTGATCGGGTGGAACGGGCTCCAGCGGAGGAACATCCAGATCTTCGAGAATTTCCCGGAGCTTCAACGTTGCAGGCGTGGAGGCAAAGCTGTTGGCCGAGGCATTTATGTGATCCCTGGTGTCGAACAGGATGGTGCCGCCATTGCGCATGAAAGTATCAATGCGCGCAACGGTCTGATCACTTGGTTTGTCCGCCGCGGCATCGATTGGCCAGTAAAGCAGCGAGTAAAACGCCAGCTCATCCCGGGCAATGTCCACGGCAATCGGTGGTCCCGGTTCCAACGCCGTGCGCTCGGCGAGAAAGCGCGTCAGTCCCGAAAGACCGGCGGCGCTTGCATCGTCGATTTCAGGATTGCCGGTAAGCACATAGGCAAGCCGGGTTTCCAGCGCCGAGTCCAGAGCTTGCAGTTCATCGGATGTCGATTGCGCCAGCGCCAGGTCTGACCCTGTGACTGTCAACAGGCTCGCGGAGGCAAACAGGGCAAAAGCAATGCTTGCCGTTCTCCTACTCAATCCAATCCGGCTGAGACCTCCCGCCAGCAGGAAGACAGCAATGGCGTCAATCACCAGCAGCAGGAACGCGAGCGAGAAGAAGACAGAGCGCAGGTCAAGCGGATCTGATGCCGGATAGGCGGCCACCGAAACGGTGTCGCCGAGCGCTGTCAGATCCAGTGGCTGGATCTCGTCGTCTGCCTGCATCAGGTTCAGCGCTCGAAATCCGTCCTCTGTTCCATAAAGACCGGGCGGGGTCCTGCGGCTGGCCAATGATTCCCGGAAAACGGATGCGTTTACAGGCGTTACCTCCACGGGCGGTGGACCGAAGCGCCCGTAGCCGTCCAGCAATCGTAGGGGAGGAAGCACGCTTTGAGCGGACGTGCCATCGGCTGGTGTTTCCGAAGCGGCGGCGACATTCGACACAGACAGGATCCTGCGCAACATGTTCAGGAACACGCCCGAGAGCGGCAGATTGGACCAGGAGGAATCTGCCGTGACGTGAAACAAGACCACAGAGCCGGCCCCCATTGCCGCTGCGGTGACAAGGGGTGTTCCGTCTTCGAGCATAGCCCAGGTTCTGTCTGGAAGATCGGAGGTCGGCTCGGCAAGAACTTGCCGCGTGACCGTGACTTCCTTGGGTATGTTCAGACCGGCAAAGGGTGAATCTTCCGGAAAATCCGCCAGATGTTGCGGTTGTTTCCAGGAAAGCGAACCGCCCAGGGACCGATCACCTGCCCTCAGGCGAACTGGAATAAGTTCATCGCTGCCGCCAGCGGTTCGCGGTCCGGCAAACCGCAACAAGGTGCCACCGTTTTCAATCCACTCGCGCAATACCTCGCTCGTGGTGTCCGGCAGACGTCCGACATCGGCAAGGACCAGAACCGAGATACCCTGATCGATCAGGGCCGGAACGGCCACGTCGATATCATTGTCGCGGGGGCGACGGATGTCGGAGAAGGGAGCCAGCGCGCGTTCCAGGTAATAGACCGGAGACAGGAGCGGTTGATCCAGATCGCCGGACTGACCGGAAATCAGGCCAACGGTGCGACGCCGCCAGCTGTCGTCCACCAGCTGCACCGCACCGGCGGCCGCTTCACCTGCAATTTCGACCCGGGCGATATCGTTTCTGAGTTCGCTCGGCAGATCAAATCGGGCAACGGTTTCAGTGCTGGCGGGTTCGAACGAGGCCTGGACTTCGCCGAGAACCAGACCTTTCAGATCGAGGGCCTGAACAGTTGCGGTGCGAAGATTCTGGTCGGGGTGCCTGACAACGGTCAGCGATAGCGCCTCGGCATCATTCTTGAGGTCTTTCAGGCCCATGGGCGTATCGAGACCGGAAAGAACAGTGACAGGTGCATCGCCGGTGATCGCGGCAAGGTCGGTCAGAAAGGCACCCTTGGTATGGGTATTGTCCGAAAGCCAGACGACGGCGCCCGGCGGGTTTTCCTGTGCAGCCTTGCGCAGCCCGAGATTCAGTTCATTGCGTTGCGGTGGATATGGCCGAGGTTCCAGGGCGCGGAGTTTTTCCAGAGCACTTGCTGCTGCCTCGGGCATCAGGTTTTGTGCCGGGCCTTCTGCGGTTGCCGCAAACAAAACCGGACGTCCGGTCTGTTCAGCCGTGGTCAGAAGCTGTTCTGCGGTCCTGACCTGATCATCCCAAGCTTTTGCCGATGTCCAGCCGTTGTCGATCAGAATCCAGAGAATGCCTTCTCCGGTTTCCACCGGCTCTGCTGCACGCCAGATTGGACCTGCAAGGGCGATGATCAGGATTGCGGCAAGCAGCAGTCGTAACAGGGTCAGCCACCACGGGCTTCGCTGGGGAGTTTCCTCATGCTGATCGATGTCGAGCAGCAGACGGGTCGGCGGGAAGGCAATCTCGCGAGGGCGGGGAGGTGTCAGCCGCAATAGCCACCAGATTACCGGCAACAGTGCGAGTGCCGCCAGAATCCACGGAGCTGTAAACGTCAGGGGCAGGCCTGCAAACACGGGTCAGACGCCTCCTTTTTGCATGACATCCAACGCACCTGAAAGTGCACTATGCAGCACAAGCAGCGGTTCAGAAGCGGGACGGTCAGTATGATGCATAACATAGGTCCAGCCGGCTCTGCGAGCCATGTCCCGGATTTCTGCCCGATGTGCTTCCAGTTTGTTCTGATAATCTTCGCGCCAGTTCTCCGCCCGCCCGGTCGTCAGGCGAATGCCTTTTTCCGGATCGGTAAACTCGATACGACCGTCAAAGGGAAATGTCTCTTCAATAGGGTCCAGCACCTGAACCAGATGCCCCTTGGCTCCCGTCGCCGCGACTCGTGCGATCCAGGCCGCGATATCTTCGAGCGGATCGAGAAAGTCGGACACCAGTACAATATCCGCAAATCGTTTGACCGAAAGCGTGTCCGGCAAGGCAATCGGTCTGGAAAGATGGGCGAGTGCGTCCGCCAGCCTTTCGGCGGCGCGCCGATCGGAAAAAGGACGCGTCAGTCCGGGAAGGCCGATCCGTTCTCCGGTCTCCGCGAGCATGTCGGCAAGCGCCAGCATCAGGACGATGGACCGGTCGCGCTTGGTGACATCTGACAGACGGGAACGGAACACCATGGAAGAGGAAAGATCGGCCCAGAGCCATACAGTGTGGGCGGCTTCCCATTCGCGTTCACGGACATAAAGATGGTCGTCACGAGCGGACCGGCGCCAGTCAATGCGTTTTGCCGGTTCACCCATGTTGAACGGTCGGAATTGCCAGAAGCTTTCTCCAGGACCTGCCCGCCGGCGTCCATGCCAGCCGGCGATGATGGAACTTGCGACATGGCTCGCCTCGACCAAAAGGTCGGGCAACGCGTCTGCGACCGAACGTGCCTCACCGATCACATTCGGCCATGTGTCCTGATCAATGCCTGCCTTCGTGTTGCGGGGATCCATGTGGGCGTGGGCTCCAGAAAGAGAAACGGTTTGCTTCAGGCGATCGTCTCTTTCACCCGACGGATCACATCCCTGACCGTGTGGCCGTCCGCACGGGCGGCAAAGGTCAAAGCCATTCGGTGCTGTAGAACCGGTTCGGCCAGCGCCAGTACATCATCGATCGACGGTGCAAGGCGGCCATCGACCAACGCTCGTGCGCGAACTGTGAGCATCAGGGCCTGACTGGCGCGGGGTCCCGGACCCCAGGCAATCAAACTCGTAACGTCCGACCCTTCCGAGCCTTCTTCAGGTCTTGCGGACCGAACAAGTTTCAGGATCGATTCCACAACGGTCTCGCCTACAGGCATGCGCCGCACGAGTTGCTGATACTCCATCAGTTCTTCCGCGTTCATGGCGACCTGAGCTTCCGCCTGTTCGGCACCGGTTGTTTCCAAAAGGATGCGACGCTCTGCATCGAGATCGGGATAATGCACGTCGATCTGCATCAGGAAGCGGTCGAGCTGGGCTTCGGGAAGCGGGTAAGTGCCTTCCTGTTCAAGCGGATTCTGTGTCGCCAGGACATGGAACGGGCGTGGCAGATCGTGAGGATGACCGGCAACGGTCACGTGATATTCCTGCATCGCCTGCAGCAGAGCCGATTGAGTTCTGGGGCTGGCACGGTTGATTTCATCGGCCATCAGCAACTGGGAAAACACCGGTCCTGGAATAAAGCGGAAGGACCGACCTCCATCGGCACTTTGCTCCATGACCTCGGCCCCCAGAATATCGGAGGGCATCAGGTCTGGCGTGAACTGAATGCGGCGTGCATCCAGCCCCAGAACAGTTCCGAGCGTTTCGACAAGCTTGGTCTTTGCAAGCCCGGGAACCCCGACAAGAAGACCGTGACCACCGGCAAGGATGGTGACAAGCGACTGTTCAACAACGGTTTCCTGTCCGAAGATGATCCGTGCGATGTCGGCTTTCGCATCACTGATGCGGCTTACTGCGCGCTCCGCATTTTGCGCGACGGCAGCCATATCTTCTTCGGTTGGGCCTGTGGGGGAAACAACGCTCATGAATCACCTTTCCCTGATTTTTTGCTTTCCGCGTCAGGAGGTTGGCGGAGAGCTGTTGCACCGTGAACCTTGGTTGCTGCGACTCATGCAGTCTGACACCATATAAATTGCTAGATAAGGCGCAATTGTGCGCCATACAGTGGAAAGGTCCAAGATTCTTTCCATGGTTTGGGGATAAGGTCGAACTTGCGGGCGGTGCTCGCCTGCCGGTTACAAATGAGAAAAACACCGGATTGGTAAAAATCCGGGTGCTGGTGATGAACAGTTTGGAGTGAGTAGGTCTATGGCGGACGGACCCGTAAATATCGTCAAGACAATGCCGGATGGGCTCAAGGCATTGATGAGCCGGGCAGATGCTCAGGACAAGTCTTCCCCCCCCGTCGAGAAATGGAATCCGCCGTTTTGCGGGGATCTCGACATCCGGATAGCAAGAGACGGAACCTGGTATTACCTGGGCTCGCCGATTGGCAGGGAAGCGCTTGTCAAGCTGTTTGCCTCCGTGTTGCGCAAGGATGAAGACGGCAAACACTACCTAGTCACACCCGTCGAGAAAATCGGTATTACGGTCGACGATGCTCCGCTTCTGGCAGTTGAGATGGCGGTCGAAGACGCTGGCGAAAAACAGGTTCTGACGGTCAGGACAAATCTCGGTGATCTGGTTGCCATTGGTGCGGAACACCCGCTCCGTTTCGAAAAAGAACCGGACAGCGGCGGTCTGAAACCCTATGTTCACATCAGGGGTAGGCTGGAAGCCCTGTTCACACGAGCGCTGATGTATCAGCTGGCCGACATGATTGCCGAGCACAAGGATGAAGACGGTTCCCGGATGGGGATCTGGAGCGGAGGAACCTATTTTCCGATTGATCCGGATTTGCTGTCGCCACCCGAATAACTATTTGAGTACATGAACAGAACGAACTCGAACGGCCAGGTTGAATGACCGCATCTTTAGTGACAGACACAGGCTCCGGCACGCTTTCCGGTGAAGACTGGGCAAAGAGATTGCACGCGCGCCTTGCTGAAAATGCTCGGCAAAATGCAAAACGCGACACCGGTGACCATGTACTGAACCCCGATCTCGGTCCTTATGCCAAGTGGGACGGACCACCGCGGGATGCAGCCGTGCTGATCGGTATTCTGGAGCGGGAACAAGGACCGAGCGTGGTTCTCACGCAGCGGACCGGGCATCTGAAATCTCACGCCGGGCAAGTTGCGTTTCCGGGTGGAAAGATTGATCCGACTGACAACGGACCGGTTGAGGCCGCGCTCAGAGAAGCTGAAGAAGAGATCGGTTTGCCGCCAAAGGTCGTTGAACCGCTGGGAAATCTGGCGCCCTATCTGACCGGATCCGGCTACAGGGTGGTTCCAATTGTTGCGGCGATCCGGGAAGTCACGCCCTTTCAGCCAAATCCGGACGAGGTCGAGGACGTTTTTGAAGTTCCGCTGACATTCCTGATGAACCCGGTCAATCATCAAAAGCAAAGCCGGGTCTGGCAAGGCAAGCAACGCTACTTTTATGCAATGCCTTTCGGTGAACGTTATATCTGGGGTGTTACCGCCGGTATCATCCGATCCCTCTATGAGACGGTGTATCGCTGATGCTTCGTGTTGTTCTGACACATCTCGTTTTGTTCCTGATGCCTTTTTTCTGCTACGCGCTGTGGCTGTGGCTGACGAAAAGAAGCAAACATCCGGATCGCTGGGCCAAGGGACCCTTGGCTGGTTTTTGTGATTTCGGGTTTCTTTGTCATGGCCACGGTTAACCGGGGACCTGAAGGGACCGACTACAAGCCATCGGTAATGCGTGATGGCGTTTTCGTGCCGGGCCGGTTTGAATAGTGCGATGACTGTCAATGTTGACGATATACTCCGGCGGGCCGACTGGCTGAATGCTCCTGGCATCCAGGATGTGTTCTCCGCTATCGAGCAGGATGGTGACCAGGCTCGTGTGGTTGGTGGGGCCGTTCGCAATACGCTTCTAGGCCATCCGGTTCCGGACGTTGATATTGCAACATCAGCGCGGCCTGAAGACGTCATGCAGCGTGCAGCGCAGGCTGGACTTAAGCCCGTTGGAACAGGCCTTGAACATGGCACGATAACGGTTATCAGCAGCGGTTTTCCCTATGAGGTCACTACATTACGGGAAGACGTGGAAACGTTCGGGCGGCAGGCAAGGGTTGTTTTCGGCAAGGACTGGGTCAAGGATGCGGAGCGTCGTGATTTCACGATGAATGCGCTTTATGTCGACCGGCATGGCGGCCTGCATGATCCGCTTGGCGGCCTCGGGGACTGTCTGGAAGGCAGGGTGCGTTTCATCGGCGATCCGGATACGCGGATCAAGGAAGATTATCTGCGCATCTTGCGGTTCTTTCGCATCTACGCTGCTTATGGCCGCGGTGAGCTGGATGCGGGAGGACTGAGCGCCTGCCTGCGTCAACGCGACGGACTGAGGCGTTTATCCGCGGAACGTATCGGCCACGAAATGCGGCGGTTGTTGCGAGCGCCGCTGGCTGCGACGGCGCTTCGGCTGATGAATGATTGCGGATTGTGGGAAATCGCAACGGGTGGCCTGGCACGCATTGATGATTTTGACGCCCTGCGCACGATGAAAGATGTTGCCCCCGAGGCAGGGGATCACGAGGTCGGTCTTGTGGTTCTGGCCGGTTTTGTGCGCGAAGACCTTGAGAGGATCTGCGACCGTTTCCGTCTGTCGAATGCCGAACGCAAACGCATGAGGACAGCCTGGGCAGTTACCAAACGGCTCAAACAATCAAACGAAATGCCGCAAGCGTCTTCGCTGGTCTACGAATACGGCAAACAGGGTGCGATCGACGGTCTGCCCTGTGGGCGCGCAGGACGGCACAGGAACGGGTGGACGATGATGCATTCAGAGCCCTGTTGTCGGAAATAAGGCCGCTGACTGTTCCGGAATTTCCGCTGAAGGGGGCGGATTTGATTGCAGCAGGCCATAGGCCAGGAAGGGCGCTGGGAGATCTTCTCAAGACATTGGAAGATGATTGGTGCGAAAGCGGGTTCTCACTCAGCAAAAAAGATCTGATCCTTAAAGCCAGTAAGATGTTTTAGCGTTTTTTTAAATGAAATAGTCCCAAATGTGAGGATGTATTTCGTTTGAAGAAATTCAATGGCTGATTGTTTCTCCTTCAACTGGAGAATTTGTACGAGGCTTGGATGGAAATTGTTCTGATTTCGGATGGACCGCTTCCTCTCGACTCTCCGGTTAGAAAGCTGCCCTTCTTCTTTCCGGCGCGTTTGATCGATATGTCGAAAGTGTCTGCTGAAACCGTCGGCGATGGCAAAGTTGCAGTTATCGAGCTGTTGGATGCGACGGATGTGGGATTGAAGGCGCTCAAGGCATCCTGGGAGAGTATTGCCGAGATACCGGTTATTTGTCTGGTTTCGCAAAAGAACCGCAAGGAAGTTATCCAGGCCGGCGCGCTGGGCAAGACGGAGACGCTGGAGCGCGACGCCCCCTTCGCTCTGTTGCTTCGAAGAACCAAGACACTGTTGAAAGCGGATGTTTGCAAGGTTCTGCCGGAAAACACTCCTTCACGCACTGTCGAAGCCTACAAATCGAGCAACGCCTTTCTGGAGAGCCTGTGTCTTTCCTCTGCCGAAGGTTCGAAAATCCGTGTCACACTGATGAACGAGAGTGCGGAGGAAATGTTCGCGGCTCTTTCAAGCGATGGTTGGGCAGCCTGGCTTGGCGCTGTGCAGACCCATCACAGCGGCACCTATAGTCACACTCTGCGGGTTGCGGGGCTTGCAGGAATGCTTGCCAGGCATTTGGGCTGGAGCGATACGGTTTGCAAGGAAATCATCGCCGGTGGCCTGGTTCATGATATCGGCAAAATGCGCATTCCGCTGTCCATTCTCGACAAGACCGGCAAGCTGACGAAGGACGAGCGGGTGTTGATCAAGAGGCATCCGATGTTCGGAAGAGACATGTTGAAGTCGCGGCTGGAAGTGTCCGTCGACATCAAGAGAATGGCGATCCAGCACCATGAATATCTGGACGGATCCGGATATCCCGACGGGTTGGCAGGTGACAGGATTTCGCCGAAGGTCCGGTTGATCACGGTGTGTGACATCTTCACCGCGCTGACGGAGGAACGACCCTACAAGGAAACATTTCCGGCACGTACAGCTCTGACCATGCTGAAAGACATGGGCCCGAAACTGGATCAGAAGATGGTCGCTCAGTTGGGAAGTATGCTGTTCGGCCAACAGCTCGGGGCTGTCAGCCGTCTTTCTGCGCAGTCGAAGGGGAACGCGGCCGCTTAGTGCGGATTTACGGCCACTTCACCACAGGTGGCATGGATGACAGGATGGAGGAAACGTTGCCGCCTGTCTTCAGGCCGAAAATCGTGCCGCGATCGTAAAGCAGATTGTATTCCACGTATCTGCCCCGGCGGACCAGTTGTTCCTCGCGCTCGTTTTCGGACCAGGGTTTTTCGAAATTCCGTCGAACGAGCTCCGGATAGACGTTCAAAAACGCCAATCCGACATCCTTGGTGAAGGCAAGGTCCGCGTCCCAGTCGCCGCTGTTGAGATAGTCATAGAATATGCCGCCGATCCCGCGCGCTTCATTCCGGTGCTTCAGGAAAAAATACTCGTCGCACCAGGCTTTGTAGGCGTCATAGTCAGCAACGTCATGAGGCTCACAGGCTGCGCGCATTGCATCATGAAAGGCAACCGTGTCCGGATCTTCCTGGGTTCGCCGAGCGTCAAGCACCGGCGTCAGGTCAGCACCTCCGCCAAACCACTGCCGGGTTGTCACAACCATGCGTGTGTTCATATGCACGGCCGGAACATGCGGATTGTGCATATGGGCAATCAGGCTGATGCCGGACGCCCAAAACCGCGGATCTTCGTTGGCTCCCGGGATCTGGCCACGAAATTCGGGTGAGAATTCGCCATGGACGGTGGAGATATGCACACCGACCTTTTCGAAGACCCGGCCATGCATCATCGACATCACACCGCCGCCGCCTTTTGCGCCCGTGCTGTCGGTCCGCTCCCATGGCGTGCGCTCAAACCGGCCGGCCGGCAGGTTCGCATTCGGGCCTTTATGCGCTCCGATTTCGTCTTCCAGATCTTCAAAGGCCTGGCAGATACGGTCGCGCAACTCCCTGAACCAGACGGAAGCAAGCTGTTTCTTGTCTTCGATGCCCTCGGGAATCGGACCGCCGCGCTTTTCCGGTGAAGGTGCATTCATGACTTTGGCCTTGGGTTCTCTGTCGGGCGTCTCAGGATGGAGAGGGCCGAATGTTTGCTCTAGTTGGGGCTTTTAGGAAATGTGCCTGTTTGCCGCAAGGCTTCTCCCAGGGCCATTCCGGCGGATACTGCAACGTTGATTGACCTCATTCCTTCCATCATCGGAATGGTCAGGCGCGCATCCGCCAGCTCATGAATATCCTGTGGCACACCAGTACTTTCGCGACCCATGAACAGGATGTCATCGGTCTGATATGCATGATCGGTATAGGCATTCGTGGATTTGGTCGTCAGCAATACAAGGCGCCGTTTTTGTTCCTGCCGCCAGATTTCGAATTCCGGAAAGGATGTGTGACGTCTCATTGCCGCGCGTTCAAGATAATCCATACCGGCGCGTTTGAGGGCGCTGTCTGAAATGGGAAAGCCTGCAGGTTCGATCAGATGCACAGTGACGCCAAGGCAAGCGGCAAGGCGCAGTATTGTGCCGGTGTTTTGCGGGATGTCTGGTTGATAAAGGGCAAGGTCTGGCATGGTCGAACGCAATGGTGATTATTTGACCGCGGACATAGCAGCTGCTCCGGCATTTGTCATATCGGTGTAACACCTGCAAAATTCAATTTGTCCGGGCCAAATGCCCGGCATGCGCGTAGGATGTGAGTCAGAATCATTTCCGTCCTTTTGCATCGGTTGCCTGATTTCCATCTCCCGGTGGCCCGAATTGGGCAATTACTCTTTGCTTCCGTCTCTACTGGAGTTGCAACGTGTCGCCGCTGTTCCGTCTGTTTGAGTCCTGGATCAACCCATTCAGAACGCCTCCTCAAAAAGACATGCCTCATGGCGGGCTTGCCTTTCTTCTCTACTTTGTCAGTCAGGTCCGCTGGCCTTTCGTCGTGATGCTCCTTCTTGGAGGGGCCGCCGCATTCATTGAAGTTTCGATCGCGAATTTTCTGGGCAACATCGTCGATCTTCTGCAATCGGGGGACCAGGCTACGTTCTTTCAGGACCACGTTTGGTATCTGTTGGGAATGGCGTTTGTCATTCTCGTGCTTCGGACAGTGGTCCTCGCTCTGATGGCTTTGACGGAAGAACAGGCTATCGTTCCCGGTTTTTTCAATCTTGTGCGCTGGCAAGGGCACCAGCGCGTGATGAAGCAGAGCCTTTCCTATTTTCACGACGACCTGGCGGGGCGCTTGTCGCAGAAAGTCATGCAATCGGGGCTGTCCGCCGGCGATTTCATGAGCAACCTTCTTCAGGTTGCCTGGTTCATTGTGGTTTATGCCGCGGCAACTCTCGTACTGGTAGCCCAGTTGGACATGAGACTTGGGGCCGTTGTTGCGCTGTGGCTGCTCATGTTCGGCATCACTGCCTGGATCTATGTCCCGAAGGTTCGCAATGCCTCCAAGTCCGTTGCACATTCCTACTCCGGAGTGACGGGGCGCCTTGTCGATACCTATACCAACATCCAGTCTGTCAAACTGTTCGGATCTGCCTTTGAAGAAAACCGGGGGGCGAAAACCGCCTTTCAGAATTTCATCGGGCAGTTGCAGGTCTTTACGCGACTGCTCTCCTCCATTCGCATCATCATGAACCTGATCAATGGCGTGATGATCGTGGCAATATCGGCGGTTGCGTTGAAGATCTGGCAGGACGGTGGCATCAGTACCGGTCATGTCGCGTTCACAATGAGTGTGGTCCTGAGGCTGAATATTCTTCTGAACCGTCTTTTCATGCAGCTGAACGGTCTTTTCCGGAACTTCGGTTCGATGCAGGACAGCATGGAAACAATCGTCAAACCGATTGACCTGTCAGATGCTCCGGCCGCGAGGGATCTCGTGGTATCGAACGGGGCTGTAAATTTCGAAAACATACGGTTTCACTACGGCAAGGAAGGGGGTGTGATCGACCACCTGAATCTTGCGATCCAGCCTGGTGAACGGGTCGGACTTGTCGGCCCGTCTGGGGCAGGCAAAACAACGCTGCTGAGCCTGCTGTTGCGGTTTTTCGATGTAGAGTCAGGCCGCATTCTGATTGATGGACAAAACGTGCGCGATGTCACCCAGGAATCGCTACGTCGGGCAATTGGAATGGTGACGCAGGATACATCCCTTCTGCACCGGTCAATCCGGGAAAACATTCTCTATGGACGCACGTCCGCGAACGAGGAAGAACTTGTTGAAGCGACCCGCAAGGCTCACGCATATGAGTTTATTCAGGAACTGGAAGACAAAAGGGGCCGGATGGGTTTCGACGCTTTTGTCGGTGAGCGTGGGGTCAAGTTGTCAGGTGGGCAGCGTCAACGGATTGCAATCGCGCGGGTTCTTTTAAAAAACGCGCCGATCCTCGTATTGGACGAGGCAACATCTGCGCTGGATTCAGAAGTTGAAGCCGCTATCCAGGAAAACCTGCAGGGATTGATGTCAGGCAAAACCGTGATTGCGATTGCGCATCGCCTGTCGACGATTGCAGCCATGGACCGGTTGATCGTCATGGACAAGGGCAGAATAGTTCAGCAGGGCACACATGAAGCCCTGTTGCTGGATGAAAATGGTCTTTACGCCCAACTCTGGCACCGACAATCGGGAGGTTTTTTGACACCGGAGACCGTTTTGACCTGATCCGCCGGGAAATCGGGGGCGTAGATAAATGGTGTTTTTACCGAGGGTCCAATGATTCAGCTTGCTGCTGCCTATTTCTTTACCGCTTTGGTGTTCCTGGCCATCGATTATGTCTGGTTGTCCCAGGTGGCAACCAGATTTTATTTTGACCGGATCGGGCACCTTTTGATGGACAAGCCGAACATGGCGGCGGCCGGGGCTTTCTATATAATCTATATCGTCGGGATCGTTTTCTTTGCCGTAGCACCGGCTCTGAAGGCGGAAAGCTTCGCTATTGCGGTTATCTATGGAGCGATGTTTGGTTTCTTCACCTATGCCACCTACGATGTTACCAATTTCGCGACATTGAAGAACTGGCCTGTCATCGTCACGGTTGTCGATGTTGCCTGGGGGACATCACTGTCCGCGGTTTCCGCAGGTTCCGGCTATGTCTTCACGCGTCTGGTTTCCTAGGCCACATCCATTGAATCGGCTGACGCCAATACGCAAAAAAACATATCCGAGAAATTCTAAGTCCCGTTGTTACTGATTGTTTACGTGCCGGGCGATAGGTTTTGCCCAACTCAGTAGAAAATCAGGTTCCAGCAACCGGCAGATGCTGAGATGCGGAATGATACTCGGGGTATTAGCGTGACTCTTTCAATCAAGGGCAGGTTCGTTGCCATGGTCCTCACCGCCGCTGTCATCATGATGGCGGGGACTGCATTTGCATTCTACACCTTCCGCCAGGCCTTCATGGAGAAGATTGGAACGCCCGAGGGCGCACAGCAGTTTCTGAACGGAGATGTTGCCGGCAAGATCGACGGCCTTATTCTGGATCAGATGATCACGATCGGGATGGTCGTTTCTCCGGTCGGCTTGGTTTTCCTTGGACTTGCAGTTGTTCTGGCCCTCGGAATCGCGCGCCCGCTGGCGCGGCTTCAGAACGGGTTGGACCGGTTGTCGGACGGGGATCTCGATATTCATATCGAAGGAGACGAGCGAAGCGATGAAATCGGCGCCATCGCGCGGTCGGTTACCTCGTTCCGCGAAAACCTGGCGGAAAAAGCAAAGGCACAGGCACAGAAGGATCTGGTGCACCAACAGGCTCTTGATGAGGAACGCAAGGCCTTGATGCAGGATGTTGCGGACGATTTTGAAAAATCCGTCATCGGCGTTGTTTCCGCATTGTCCAATGCCGCCGGAAGCGTGGAAAGCAATTCCGGTCAACTCAATCATGCCATGAGGTCTTCGCTTCATGCTGTGCAGGAAGTGCATCAGGCAACCGACGAGGCCAATCATTCGGTCGGCATCGTCACGACCTCAGCCGAGAATTTGTCCCAGTCGCTGATCCGTGTGCGTGAAGATGTCGATCAAGCCGCAAACATTGCGAGTGCGGCAGTGGAAGAAGCCCGAAAGACGGACGAGGTTGTGGGCCGCCTGTCCGATACCGGCCGAGCGATCGGCGAAATCGTTGAACTGATCAGCCAGATCGCCAGCCAGACCAATCTGCTTGCGCTGAATGCGACAATCGAGGCAGCGCGTGCCGGCGACGCGGGACGTGGCTTTGCGGTGGTTGCGAACGAGGTCAAGGCGCTGGCTGAACAGACCACGAAGGCAACGGATGATATTTCGGCTCAAGTGGCATCTGTGCAGGATGTTGCTGAACAGTCAGAAACAGCCATTCGCTCCATAGCGGAAACGATTGGCAAAGTGAGTGAGATTTCGGGCAAAATCCGTGAAGCCGTTGAAGAGCAGGCCACCGCGACACAGGAAATCAGCAGCAATGCCCTGACTGCGCGTTCCAGCTCCGAACAGGTCGGCAGCAATGTCAACACGCTGAGCGACGTTATGGAGACCAGCCGGTCGGCGACTGATGAAATGCAGCAGGCATCGGCAGAGCTGGGCGAACTTTCAAACAGCCTGCAATCCCAGGTCAGTCAATTCCTTCAAAGTGTCAGGGCGGCCTGAACCAATCCGACGGTTTGCAAACCGATTTTGAAACAGCCGGTGTTTCACCGGCTGTTTGCGTTTGTGAAAGCTCGTCGCGGGTTGCTTGTAAATTTGGATTTCGCTCAAGACCGAAACACTGCAAACAGCGATGTGCGAAGTGCAGAAAGTTCAAGCAGATCGGATTTGTCCGCGGGAATGGCATGACCCAATTTCTTGGGTTGCCAAATCAACACGTAAAACCGACGGCTGTGTCCGATCGGCAACAGTGCAAAGATTCATATCCCGATTTTTCACATTCGCTCTTTTCAAACGAGCCGAAAGCGGTTACCAACGCAACCAGTCACCTTGCCAAAGTTGACTTTACTTTATCCCCAGCGGCCGCCCGGCTGCGCAACCAGGAGGGCTTTACATGACTAATCATCGCTTGATGCTTCCATTTGTAACCCCCGCAGGTTGCTACAAGGTTTCTGAACGCCTCCGTTAGGAGGCTCAGCCCTTCTTCAAAATCCAGTTTCTTGCGGTGACAGGCTTAAGCCGTCCCATCCGTGCTGCACGCGTGTCTTTGCGTGTCTGCCGTCACCAACGACCCAATCTCGTTTCGGAGACTTTCCGATGTTGTTTCATTTGCCGCCGGGCGTGTCTGGATTGCCAGACCGTTCGGATTTCGAAGTGTCCGTTCCAGAAGAACCGGACCCGGGACTGTTCCGTCGTATTGGTCGGAAATTCGTCACGGCGGGTTTGTTTCTGGGAGCCACTTTTTTGGTTGCCGTGGTCTTCTTTATCCCGGTGCTCATCTTTAATGTAAGCCGGATTGAAGCTCTCGAAATTGCAGGCGAACATATGTCTGTTTCGCTTTTCGCAGAGCAACTTGGTGCGCTTTTCTGGGGCACCGCAGTCCTGGCTCTGGCCTTCACCAGCTTTGTCGTAAACGTGCTTTTTTATGCAGTTGGTGCCCAAATACGCCCCA